>DOMR01000155.1 GCA_003509845.1 Chitinophagaceae bacterium
CGAATGATGTATTCTGCTTTAGTGCCATTAATTTTTCCAGCGGGTAATTCTACATTTTCTTTATTTAGTGCTACTTGAATATCATTAAAAGCAATGCCAAACGCA
Source organism: Chitinophagaceae bacterium (assembly GCA_003509845.1). Taxonomy (GTDB): domain Bacteria; phylum Bacteroidota; class Bacteroidia; order Chitinophagales; family Chitinophagaceae; genus Sediminibacterium. Next base: position 106 of record DOMR01000155.1, read on the forward strand.
TTCAATAAATCTGAATTAGGAAATATGCGCATTGAATAACGCTTACCTCTAACACTCACACTACTCACCTCGTCGATCGTTTGAAAACGTTGCTGTAAAACATTCTCCGCATACTCCGTTAATTCATAAATACTTTTTGATTTACTTTTTACAGTCATTAATACAATGAAATCTGAACTAGCATCAGATTTGGAAACTACGGGCGGACTACTAATATCTTCGGGCAAACTTCGAGAAGCCTGACTCACTTTATCACGAACATCATTCGCCGCAGTTTCTAAATTTACCCCTAAATTAAATTCGACGGTAATATTGGATGATCCTACAGAACTGGATGAATTGATTGTTTTAATTCCAGGAATACCATTGATTGATTTTTCAAGTGGTTCTGTTATTTGACTTTGTATTACTTGGGAATTCGCACCAGAATAATTGGTTTGCACATTGATGATCGGTGGATCGATGGCAGGATATTCCCGTAATGCTAAAAAAGAAAAACCAACAATACCGAAAAGTACGATGGCAATATTCATAACAGTAGCGAGTACTGGTCGTTTTAAGGAAAGTTCAGATATATTCATCTAGTATAACTTAATATAAAATTTATTTTTATTCACTACTTAGTAATGTCGGAAAGCTTCACTGTTTTAATTACTTTAACATTACTGCCTTGCCGTACAAATAACATCCCTGAAACTATAATACTGTCACCCACTTTTAATCCTTTGGTAATTTCAACAGATGAAGTAGTACGATAACCAGTTTCAACATCAATAAGTTTTGCGATACCCCCTTCTACAATTGTTATTTGCTTACTGCGAGAATCTGGGATCACCACATTGGCAGGCACTAAGATGGTTGGCTTTTGTGTATTTTCTCCAAGCATTACTTTTACATAGGAGCCTGGTAATAATTTCCCTTGTAATACAGCACGCACTTTAATATTACGCGTAGTTGCAATAATTTGAGGCTCTATAGCAATAACAGTTGCAGTTAACTTTGCATCACCACCACCAATACTTTCAATTTTTACTTTTTTACCCACTTTGATAAAACCTTGATAAACTTCAGGTAAAGTAAAGTCTACTTTTAATTGATCCACTTTTTGAAGCGAAGCAATAGTCGTTGCATTATTAATGAATGCCCCTAAACTAATTTGTCTTAAACCCAACAAACCTGTAAATGGTGCTTTGATAATTGTTTTTTCAATTTGAGATTGAACGAATGTAATATCTGCCTTTAAACTTTTTACTTGTTGTAAAGAAATATCATAATCACTTTGATTGATTCCTTTCACATTTAACAATTGCTTATTGCGTTGTTCATTTATATTAGCCAATTCTAATTGCACCTTGATTTTTTCAAGTTGTGCCTGCAAATCAGCATCATTTAATTTTGCTAAAATAGTACCCGCTTGCACCATTTTACCTTCAGGTATCTGCAAGAAAACAACACGTCCATTGGTTTCTGGATGAAGATCAATATAGTCATTGGCCAATACGGAACCATTCACTTCAATCTGTTTATCGATTGTTTGATTCTCGATAACAGCAATGTCAACGGAGACCGGCATATTCGGATTAAATTTATCTACCGACTTTGGCTTTTTAGAACAAGCGACCGCTAATAAAGTGGCGCATATCACAAGTAGTTGTAATTTTCTCAAAACAAAACAATTTTAGCTATTAAAGATAGCTAAAAAACACTTTTTATTTGAACTAAATAGATGAATGGCAGTTGTTTATCCCCCTTTTTTGTAGATAGCAAACCTTTTCTGGATGAATAACCCTAATTCTAGGTCATTTAGCAAGGCCAATACTGCGTAATCTGGCCTGCAATATTCCATGAATTTATCAAGTTCGGCGCCTTCTAATTGGGTCAGTTTTTGTACGAATCTTTTGGTAAAACGGTAGTTGATGTATTTATCCTGTTCCTGCGATATTAACCTGTTTTGTAAAAATTGAAGATTGCGATTACGCTTCACCCGGAACATATTAATAATTTCATCTAAGTCAAAGCCAATGGTTAAACCATTCGGACCCAACAAATTTTGATTATTACTTAATTTTAATCCTGGTGCAGAGTAATTAAAAAATTTCGCATAGTCTGCTCTGTTTTGCATTGAATCCAATTTATAATAGGAGTTCCGAACACGCACTTCCGGTAAATCATATCCTGTTACATGAATCATTATATTAAAATGTTGCAAATCCTCAATAGTATCAATGGTATACTTTTGTGTATGTTTTCCAAATAAGGAAAACCAAAGAGAGTCTTTCGCCTTAACAAGAATTTGATAATGCCCTAAAGAATCAGTGATGGCTCTATTTGCAGAACTATAAACAATCACAGACTCAATGGGACGCCTACCCGAAATATCATAAACGTTCCCACTAATTGATACCGATTGGGCATTCAAATTGGCAATAAAAATGAAAATAAAAAAAATGAATGCCGCGGTCCTCTTTTGCATATTGACTACAAACTTATGAAAGGATTTATAATTATAGCAAATGCAGGATTATAATTAACAGGTTTTTACCTTTTAAGAAAATAAATAAAATATAGTGCCCATAAATACACAACTTAAAGCGATCCATTGCGGCGCTAACTTTTGATAATAGAGTAAATAGGTACTTGCTAAAAAAACGATGGGGAAAGAAATCCAATGTATGGCATCACCCGCTTGTAATTGCATGACCACATCCATGGATAAATAAAAAGTAGCCCCAAGCATGATACCCACGATACTTGCATAAATGCCTTCCAAAGAGCGATAAAAAACCGCATACTTTTTTAATTTTTGCCACAATGGAAAAAGAAAAAGCACTATAAAAAAACTAGGTAAAAATACACCCATGCTTGCAATCACTGCGCCTAAAATTTGAGCGGGGATTCCCATTTCCTTTAAAGCAACAGCGCCCGTATAACTTGCGATTGAAAAAATGGGACCAGGAATGGCTCTAACAAAACCAGAGCCCGTTAAAAATTCTGAACTCGTTAATTTTAAAACATCTCGTTTATTTTTTTTAACCACATTCGATTTTGGTCTTGTAACATATTGCTCATACATCATAGGTATCAGCACATCGCCGCCACCAAAAACTAAACTTCCAAATCGATAATTATTTTCAAATAAATTAAATGCTTTTCGATATTCCCAATTTTGACGTGTTGCTTGTTCAGATAAAAATCCAGCACAAATAAATAATGAAAGAAAAATAAATAAGCCGCTCCATTTTACTTTTTTAGGTGGAGGTCCGTCATTTGGAATTCTTTTGCCACTAAAATTGGTTATGATGCCTGCTAAAACTATGACAATTGGAATGGTCCAAGGGGTTTTAAAGCCGACATACGTGAGAATGGCGGTCGCTAAAAAAATAAAAAATGTAATGGTACTTTTTATGGCTTTTTTATATAATAATAAACCTGCGCTGGCTAAAAATCCAATGGCCATAGGCTGGAGTAATACAAAACTTTTTAAACCACTCGTTAATTCAAAATGCGTTGTAATAATAGCTAAGGAAGTCATTAAAATAGTAGCAGGTAAAATCCATACCAATAATGCTAAAAAGGCAAGGGAGGTCCCCCCTCTTTTATAAGCGATTAATGTAATGGTTTGTGTGGAGGAAGCGCCAGGTAATAATTGGCAAAATGCATTGTATTCTAGTAATTCCTCCGAAGTGACATCTTTACGCTTTTGAACAAATCGGTTTTGCATGAGCGCAACAGCTACCTGTGGGCCGCCAAATGCCGTAATGCTATAGTTAAATACAGCGCGTAAAAAAGGGATATGTCGTAATAAATACAAAAGCCTGATTTTACTTAAAATTAATTGATTTTATAGATAAGCCCTACAAAAAATACCCACGCCCCGGACTAGTTGTTGTGATTGCCATTTTTATAATTAACTTTGCGGGCAGCAATCATCCATTAATCCTTCCTATTATGCGTTTCCCCATTTATTTCATTCTACTGCTTCTATTAAGCAGTTGTGCAAAAAATAATTATGTCAAGTATGCTCCAATCTATGAAAAGGAAGCATATAATGACCAACCAAATTATAGTGACTTAATTTACTGGGCTGCGCATCCAAATAAAAAGGACCCATCGGATAGCTTGCCTGTTGTTTTAGCGAAACAATACCAACCCAATGATAAAGTAGATGTATTTTTTTTACACCCGACCACCTATTTGGATACAACAAAGCCCTATGGATGGAATGGATCATTTAAAGATATAAAAACCAATATTCAAACTGATTATACGGCCATTTTAAATCAAGCAAGTGTATTTAATATTGCAGGTCGTGTTTTTGCCCCAAGATATCGTCAAGCACATATTAAAAGTTACTCGCCTGTTGGTCATGCGGATACGCTTAAAGCAATCGCTGCTTTTGAATTAGCATATCAAGATATAAAATCGGCATTTGACTATTACATGAAAAATGAAAATAATGGCAGACCCATTATAATCGCATCTCATAGTCAGGGCTCAACCCATGCCATGAGATTATTAAAAGAATATTTTGATGATAAACCACTTGCTAAAAAATTAATTGCAGCTTATGTGGTAGGAATGGCGATTAACCCCGCTGATTATGTGCAATTGAAGCCATGCGCTACCCCCACTTCATTAGGCTGCATCTGTGCATGGAGAACCTATAAAGAAGGTTATATGCCTGAATGGATAATGAAGGAAAAATATGTTTCTATCGTAACCAACCCATTAAGCTGGAGTGAAAAAATAACTCAAATTGATAGAGTTGATAATACTGGGTCAGTATTATATAATTTCAAGGCAATTACGCCAAAGGTAGCAGGGGCATATAATCATGGAGGTGTCTTATGGACAAAGAAGCCTAAGTTTTTCGGAAATTTTTTATACAATACACCTAACTACCACTTTGCAGATTATAACTTATTTTATTTAAGCGTTCGTAACAATGTTGCGGAAAGAGTTAATACTTATTTAAGTATTGGCGAAAATTATAGCAATAAATAAACCGCCTCCTAGTTTCCAACTACGCTTAAAAATTTAATGCGCATAATTTTAAGCTGCTCCCAACTATATTCATTTTCACTTAATTCTTCTTGTGCAATTTGCAAAGAGGAAGTATCGCAATTTTTAAAATATTCTAAAATTTCTGCTTGGTCATATTCATCCAACCATTCATCAATTGCGTAATCCAAATTTAATTTAGTACCACTAGCAGCAATCGTTTCCATTTCCTCTAACAAAGCCTCTAATTTTAAATCTTTGTTTTTTGCAATGGTCTCTAATGGAATTTTTTTATCTACATTTTGAATAATGTAAATTTTATTATTTGATTTATTAGCAACAGAACGCATAATAAAGTCATCAGGTTTTTCAATATTATTTTCCGTTACATATTGGGCGATCATTTGAATAAAGGGTTTACCATACTTGATGGCCTTGCCTTTACTCACCCCTTGACATCTTTCCAATTCTTCTAAAGTGGTAGGATACAATGTAGCCATATCCTGTAATGAATTTTCTAAAAAAATAACGAAAGGAGGTAAAGCAATTTTTTTAGCTTCGGTTTGGCGTAAACTTTTAAGCATTTCAAACAATCGGTCATCCGCTGCAGCGCCAACAGTGGCTTCACTTTCGCTATCATCATCTTCCGCATTTTCATCAAACACATTATTCAAGGTAATGTTGAATGCGGTTGGCTTTTTTAAATATTTTTTTCCTTTCGCAGTCACTTTTAATAAACCATACTCTTCAATATCTTTTTCTATCATTTGTTCAAGCATTGCTTGACGTATCATACTATTCCAAAATAAATTATCATAGTCTTTGCCAATGCCAAACACCGGCAATTTTTCATGTCGATATAAACCAATTTGCGGAATATATTCTCCCGAAATAATTTTTACCACATAATCAGCGGCAAATCTTTCGTCTAAAGCTTGTATCACTTGCAGCAAATTAACCAACTGTTCTTTGGCTGCAATTTTTTCCTTTGGATGTAAACAGTTGTCACAATTGCCACAATATTCTTCCGGCCAAGCCTCTCCAAAATAATGCAATAAACTACGACGCCTACAAACACCACTTTCTGCAAAAGCAACTGTTTCATCAATGAGTTGTGAGCCTACTTCTCGCTCACTTAAAGGCTTATCTTTTAAAAAGTGTTCTAGCTTTGAAACATCTTTATGCGAATAATATAAAATACAATTCCCTTCTAATCCATCCCGCCCAGCGCGACCCGTTTCTTGGTAATAATTTTCAATGGATTTTGGTATATTATAATGGATTACAAATCGAATATCTGGTTTGTCAATCCCCATACCAAACGCAATAGTAGCAACAATCACCTGCACATCTTCATTTAAAAATTGGTCCTGTCTTGATGCCCTTAATTTTTGATCCAGCCCTGCATGATACGCAACTGCTTTAATATTGTTTGCTAATAATAAATCAGCCAACTCCTCAGTCGTCTTTCGATTTAAGGTATAAATGATACCGCTTTTTCCTTTGTGCCCAGAAATATATTTTACGATACTTTTTACAGTGACTTCCTTTTTTGTTTTAGGCTGTACTTCATAATATAAATTAGCACGGTTAAAAGAAGAGATAAGCACTTCTGGATCACGCAATGCTAAATTTTTAACGATGTCGCTTTGCACTTTAGGGGTGGCAGTTGCCGTTAATGCAATAATAGGAATGGTTGCATTTATTTCCTCCATCATTTCCTTTAAACGTCTGTATTCCGGTCTAAAATCGTGACCCCATTCTGAAATACAATGTGCCTCATCCACCGCAAAAAAGGAAATATTCAAATCACTAAAAAAATCAAGATTTTCTTGTTTGGTTAAAGTTTCAGGTGCCACATATAATAACTTCGTTTTCCCACTTAACAAATCTTCTTTAACCGTTTTAATTTGTCCTTTGTTTAAAGAGGAATTTAAAAAATGGGCAACCTCTTCGTTTTCACTATAACCACGAACCAAATCCACTTGATTTTTCATGAGGGCAATCAATGGAGAAACCACAATTGCACAGCCAGGTAATACCAAGGCTGGTAACTGATAGCATAAACTTTTGCCGCCGCCCGTAGGCATAATCACAAAAGTATCGCGGCCACTCATTAAGGACATGATTGCTGCTTCCTGTGTACCTTTAAAATCAGAGAACCCAAAATTGTTGGATAAGGCGGTTAAAAGGGCAGCTTTATCAATGGATCGGTCGTTTTTTATTGCTTTAGAGGTCTTGGATATCGTTTTTTTAGTCGTCGCCATTATAATTATCTTAAAATCAATCTTTTGTATAAACTACAGTACATTTAAGTTAACGAAAATAAGGCAAGAAAAGTTCAAATGGTGGTCATTTTTTTTAAAAGCTTACATTTTAGCATTTTGTTAAAAATTGAGGTGTAAACTAATTGAAACATTAACTTTGTGCGGCTGGAACAGACAAGCGATAAAACATATCATCGGCCTTGACAAAGCCAGTGAATTTCAGTAGCTAAAATCAAATATGAAAGAAAACATTATAACCATTGCAAAAAAAGCATTAGCTATAGAATCTGAAGCTTTGGTTGAATTAAATAAATATATCGATGCCTCTTTTGAAAAGGCAGTCACTGCCATTTTAAATAGCAAAGGAAGGTTGGTCATCAGTGGTATTGGAAAAAGTGCCATCATCGCACAAAAAATGGTTGCCACTTTTAACTCAACGGGTACACCTGCATTATACTTACATGCAGCCGAAGCGATACATGGAGATTCAGGAATGATACAAGCCAATGATATTGTTTTAATCATTAGCAAAAGTGGAGAAAGCCCCGAAATTAAAAATTTAGTTCAGCTGATAAAACAATTTGGGAATACCATTATTGGTATGGTAGGTAACAAGCAAAGTTATTTAGCCACCAATGCAGATTTATTTGTAGATACAACTGTAACAAAAGAGGCCTGCATCAACAACCTAGCGCCTACCTCCTCCACCACTGCACAAATGGTGATGGGTGATATTATTGCAGTTTGCCTAATGGAATTAAAACAATTCAGCGTTTCACAATTTGCGCAATTTCATCCTGGTGGCAACTTAGGAAAGAAACTTACTTTAACTACCCAAAATTTAGCAGATACGAATAGTAAGCCTGCTGTCAGAAAAGAGACAAAAATAAAAGAAGTCATTATTGATATTTCAAAAAACCGATTGGGTGCGACCGTCATTACAGATGAAAATAATAAAGTATTGGGTATTATTACTGATGGGGACATTCGCCGTATGTTAGAGCAACATGATAATATTCAAAACTTAACCGCAGAAGATATTTATCACACAAATCCTTCGACTATTGCGCCTAATGCTTTAGCAGTAGAAGCTTTAGCCATCATGGAGCAAAAGGACATCAGCCAATTAATCGTTGCTGATAATCACCAATACATAGGCATGATTCATATTCATGACTTAATGAAAGAAGGAATTTTATAAAATTAACTAGCCATTCAGTGTGTTTAATTGCACACTAATAAAATAATTAAAGTAGATATGAAGAACAAACATCATTACGTTGCAATCATGGCGGGGGGTATTGGAAGTAGGTTTTGGCCAATGAGTAGAACCTCTTTTCCAAAGCAATTTTTAGATGTATTAAATACAGGGAAAACATTAATTCAATGGACCTATGATCGCTATACAAAATTCATTCCTGAAGAAAATATCTTCATCGTAACATCGGAGGAATATGTGGACATTGTAAAAAAGCAATTACCTAACCTACCTGTTGAAAATATTTTAGCGGAGCCAAGCAAAAAAAATACAGCACCTTGTATTGCCTATATTTCATTTAAGTTGGCGCAAATTGATCCAGAAGCTTGTTTTATTGTGGCGCCTAGTGACCACTTAATTTTAGAGCAAGATAATTTTGAAAAAATTAGTTTGCAAGCACTTGACTTTGTAGCCAATATAAAAGCCTTAGCTACACTGGGTATAAAACCAACCCACCCAAATACGGGTTATGGCTATATACAATATGAAGGACTTGAAGTAGCCCAAGGGATTTTTAAAGTAAAAACATTCACGGAAAAACCTGATTTAGAAATTGCCCAATCCTTTTTAGCGAGTGGCGACTTTTTATGGAACGCAGGTATTTTTGCCTGGAAAGTGTCTACAATACTTACAGCATTTGAAAAAAATCAACCAGAGATGTATGAATTGTTTGATCAAGAAAAACAGCACTTTAATACACCTGAGGAAGCAAAGGCCATTCAAAAAATATACCCACAGTGCACCAATATCTCCATTGATATAGCGATCATGGAAAAGGCAGACAATGTATTTGTGATTCCATCTAGCTTTGGCTGGAGCGATTTAGGTACCTGGAATAGCGCCTATGATAATATTGAAAAGGACTATTTTGGTAATGCGGTAGCCTCTGATAATGTAATTGTGATTGATGCCACCAAATGTATGATTAATGCACCTAAGGATAAATTGGTGGTGGTGCAGGGTTTGGATGATTTTATTATTGTAGATACCAAAGATGTATTGCTCATTTGCAGTAAAGAAAAAGAACAATCCATAAAAGAATATGTAGCTGAAGTAAAAAGACATAAAGGGGATAAGTACATTTAACCTATTATTTTAAACCTACCTTAGCGAAACACAAAATTGCTTCATTAAAAGTACCCCCATGGCAACCATCATCAGCGGAACAGGTAGTTACATACCGAGCATTATAAAAACAAACCTAGCATTTGCTGAAAATACTTTTTATGGAGAGGATGGCGTGTTAATTAAAACGCCCAATGCAGAAATAGTTGAGAAATTTAAAGATATCACTGGGATATACGAGCGTAGGTATGCGGAAGAAAATATGAATACCTCTGAAATGGCAAGCAAAGCGGCCGAATTAGCGATTCAAGATGCAGGCATTGATCGGGAGACCATTGATCAAATTATTGTAGCGCACAATTTTGGAGATGTTTTACCAGGGACTATTCAAACTGATACGATCCCTGCACTTGCTTCCAGAGTAAAGCACCAGCTAGGTATTAAAAATCCGAATTGTGTGGCTTATGATATTTTATTTGGTTGCCCAGGATGGATACAAGGTGTGATACAAGCGGATTCGTTTATTAAGTCAGGTATGGCTAAGCGTTGCTTAGTGATTGGTGCGGAAACTTTAAGCAGAGTGGTAGATAGTCACGACAGAGATAGCATGATTTTTAGTGATGGCGCTGGCGCATGTGTTGTAGAAGAGGATACAAATACCAACAGTGGTATTTTAGCAGCTAGTGTACAAAGCCATTGTGTAGATGAAACCTATTTTTTATACTTAGGAAAATCATATCATCCAGAAGGGGACGAGGCAACAAGGTATATTAAAATGAAGGGTAGAAAAGTGTATGAGTATGCAATCAAAAATGTGCCCTTAGCAATGAAGGAATGTATTGAGAAAGCAGGCGTGGATATACATGATGTGAAAAAATTCTTTTTACACCAAGCCAATGAAAAAATGGATGAAGGCTTTATTAAGGCCTTGTATAAATTATATGATATAAGAATAGTTCCAGAAAATGTGATGCCCATGAGTATTCATGATTTGGGAAATAGTTCAGTAGCCACCATCCCTACTTTATATGATTTAGTTAAAAGGGGTAAATACAAGGAACACCAATTAGATAAAGGAGATATTGTAATTTTCGCATCCGTTGGCGCTGGTATGAATATCAATGCAATTTGCTACCGCGTATAATTAGTCGCTAATACCCTCTTACATTTTTACCTTCCATATAGTTAACAAAAGCTTTGTTACAAACTTTGTTACCGCCTGGTGTAGGATAGTTACCTGTAAAATACCAATCACCCGTATTCGTAGGACAACATAAATGCAAATCCTCAATGGTTTGATAGATCACTTCCACGGGGATATTAAAATTTTCAGGCGTAATTAACTGCGCAATTTTATCTGAAATTTCCTCGGGTGTAAATGGCTTGTATAATTGACGTACCACATTTTCAGTATGTAATTCACCTTTGGCTTCAAGGGCTTTTATTTTCTGTAATACATCAGCAATTACATTTGACTTGCCTGTTTCATTGAGCAAAGCGATAACTGCTCTAAAAGCAATAAAGTCACCCATTTTGCTCATGTCAATTCCATAACAATCAGGGTACCTAATTTGTGGCGCGGATGATACCACAATAATTTTTTTAGGGGATAAACGCGCGAGCATTTTGATAATACTTTCCTTTAGCGTAGTACCACGGACAATACTATCATCAATGACCACCAATGTATCTTCATCCTTACGAACGGTGCCATAAGTAATATCATATACATGTTGTACCATTTCATTTCTGTTGGCATCATCAGTAATGAAAGTTCTTAATTTAACATCCTTGATCGCAATTTTTTCTTGTCTAATTTTTCGATTCACCATGGCTGCCAGCTTTTCTGGATCTACCTCATTTCCCCAACTCAAAATACGCTCCACCTTAATTTTATTTAAGTACTCTTCCATGCCTTTTACCAAACCATAAAAAGCAACTTCGGCGGTATTGGGTATATAAGAGAAAATGGTGTTTTTCAAATCCTTTTCAATGCGATCTAATACTCTTACACTTAAATGATTGCCTAAAGCAATTCTTTCGCGATAAATTTTTTCATCGCTTCCTCTTGAAAAATAGATACGCTCAAATGAGCAAGCTCTTCTTTCCTTAGGTGCAACTATTTGTTCAATGGCATATTTGCCATGATCATCCACAATCAATGCCATCCCTGGCATTAATTCCAATACTTCATTCTCCGCTACATTAAAAGTAGTTCGGATAGCAGCACGCTCACTTGCAGCAACAATTACTTCATCATCAATATAATAATAGGCAGGTCGTATGCCATGCGCATCACGCATTATAAAGCTAAAGCCATTTCCTAATAAACCGCCCACGGTAAATCCACCATCAAATAAAGGAACTGCATTTTTTAATACATTCACAATATTGGGATTGTTTGGATTGATTTGCTCTTCCTTTTCTAAAAAATAATGTACCACTTCCATCATCGCCGCCAAATCACTTTCTTTTTCAAAAGTACCCGGGTTTGCATTGATGTGTTGGTATAATTCCTCTGTATTGACTAAATTAAAATTCCCGGCAAGCGCTAAATTTTTAGCGGGGACCAAATTCCTTTTTATAAATGGATGACAAAATTCAATATTATTTTTTCCTTGTGTACCATACCTTAAATGTCCCAATAATATTTCACCCATAAAAGGCAAATGTCCTTTCATTAACCCAGGGTGTTTGGTGATTTCAGGCTGAAATTTTTCGAGCTCTTGAATTTCTAAGCCAATTTTATAAAATAAATCTGCAATGGGTTGTTGTGCGTTGCTACGCAAACGATATAAAAAAGGATTCCCCGGTTCGATATTTAATTTTAAAGTGGCTAATCCAGCCCCATCCTGCCCACGGTTATGTTGCTTTTCCATTAACAGATACAGCTTATTTAAGCCGTAGGTTACCGTTCCTCTTTGTTGAAGATAATAAGAAAAGGGCTTTCTTAAACGAATGTAAGCTAGGCCACACTCGTGTTTGATCTCATCACTCATGATGTATAAATATTAATACACTTTTTCTGTAATAATTGCATCTGCCACTTTTGCCCAATCAGTTAATTCAGGACAACCGTGGTATTCCGCATCTACGTAAATGTAATAATTAGGGATGTGCTCTTTAAACCAGCTTTCCATTTGTTTGACTTTTTTCTGCTCTAACGCACGCTGGGACACACGGTTATAATCTTCTCTTAAGTTTTCTTTATGTGGCGATGTTCTTTCTCTAAAATAAATCAAACGCACTGTTTGTCTTCCACGATCATCTTGGTATACTTGTGGATCGGAGATATCTCCAGGTTTTAATGTTTTTAGCATGACCACCATATCCTTATCTAATTGATCAATATTAACATAGGATGACCCATCTCCACCTGTGACTGCACCACCGCTAAATTTACTTCCGTCATCGTCACTGTATTTGTTGACTGCTTCTCCAAAACTCATTTTATTTGCAAGGATTTCCTTTTTCACACTATCCAATAAGTTTTTGGTAATGTTAATTTCATCCTTAGTAATAGGTGGGATTCTAAGAATATGTTTAACAACAGCATCATCTCCTGAACGAGAAATAAGTTGGATAATATGATATCCAAATTTTGATTTAATGGGTGCTGAAATTTGACCTTCTTTTAAACGAAATGAACCTGCCATAAATGCAGGATCCCAAGTTTTTTCATTTCTATTGATATTAAATTGCCCTAGGTTTTCTTTAGAACTTGGATCCTCGGAATACAATTTAACCAATTGGTCAAACTTGTTAATGCCTGATTCAATTTGACGTCTATAATCGGATAATTGCTTAATTACATATTCTTCAATATCACGATTTGCTTTAGGGTGAATTATAATTTCTGCAATACTCACTTCACTCTCATATAAGGGTAAGCTATCCACTGAAATTTTATTATAAAAAGCCCTTACTTCAAATGGGGTGATTTTAATTTTTTCAACAATTTTTTCTTGCATGTTTTCAGACAACTTCTGCTCCTTAATTTGAATTCTAAAGTCCTCTTTTAACTGAATAATGCTTCTGCCTGCGACTTCCTCTAACACTTCCTTTGAACCAAATTGTTGTAAGAATTGTCTAATGCGCATATCAATGGCATTTTCTACTTCCTCTTCTGTTACTATAAGTGAATCCTTTTCAGCTTGTAATACCAAGGCTTTACGAATCAATTGCTGTTCAACTATTTGACATGCATTGGGTAAAATTATATTTTCCTCACCCTGTGCTTGCCTTTTCATATCAAGCATTGTATTCTCGATATCGGATCTTAAAATAAACTTATCGCCGACAGTTCCAATAATTTTATCAGCTAATACTTTTTTTACTTGTGCATTAACATGAACCGACATGGATAAAAAAAAGAAACAAAAAACAATACTGACTATTTTCATCTACATAATATTAATGTGTAAAGGTCTGATTCATGGTCGGTTTTCCCAAAAATCAAATCTTAATTATTTTATAAAGTACGCTTCACTTCTTCTTCCTCAAACGCTTCTACAATATCACCTACTTTTAAGTCGATAAAGTTTTTGATGGTCAATCCGCATTCCATGTTGGAAACAACATCTTTCACATCATCTTTGAAACGCTTTAAGCTTCCTAATTCAGCAGCTTGTCCTTCTCCTTTAGGATATTCAACAATACCATCACGAATGATTCTTATTTTGCTATTTCTGCTTAATTTTCCGTCCAATACAAAACATCCTGCCACGGTCGCTTTATCAAACTTGTACACTTCACGTACCTCAACATTGGCAACAATTTTTTCTTGAATTTTTGGCTCCAACATACCTTCCATGGCACTCTTAAGTTCATCAATAGCGTTGTAGATAATAGAGTATAATTTAATTTCTACACCCTCTGCTTCCGCCAATTTATTGGCTTGCATACTTGGACGTACATTAAATCCAATAATAATTGCATCCGATGCTGCTGACAATAACACATCCGACTCAGAAATTTGACCTACCCCTTTCAATACCACGCGAATGGCAATTTCACTAGTAGATAATTTTTGTAATGAATCACTTAAGGCTTCTACGGATCCATCCACGTCACCTTTAATGATAATATTCAATTCCTTGAAATTACCTAAAGCCAAACGACGACCAATTTCATCCAATGTAATATGTTTTCTGGTTCTTAAACCTTGTTCTCTTAATAATTGAGAACGCTTAGTTGCTAATTCTTTTGCTTCAGACTCGTCATCAAATACTTTAAATTTCTCACCCGCCTGAGGCGCACCATTCAAACCTAATATCACCACTGGTGTTGAAGGCGGTGCCGTTTCGATACGTTGGTTACGCTCATTGAACATGGCTTTTACACGACCATAATATTGTCCTGATAAAATTAAATCACCTTGTTTCAAAGTGCCATTTTGAACTAATATGGTAGCCACATATCCACGTCCTTTATCTAAAGATGCTTCAATGATTGTTCCTATTGCTTCCTTATTCGGATTAGCTTTCAGGTCTAATAAATCAGATTCTAAAATAATTTTTTCTAATAAAGTATCTACATTTAAACCTTGTTTCGCGGATAATTCTTGGTTTTGGAATTTACCACCCCAAGCTTCCACTAAAATATTCATTTGAGATAATTGCTCATATATCTTTTGCGGGTTCGCCCCATCTTTATCAATTTTATTAACCGCAAAAATCATTGGAACACTTGCCGCTTGTGAGTGACTAATTGCTTCCTTAGTTTGAGGCATCACTGCATCATCCGCAGCAACAACAATAATCGCAATATCAGTTACTTTCGCACCACGCGCACGCATTGCTGTAAAGGCTTCGTGACCTGGTGTATCCAAGAAAGTAATTGCCTTACCATTCGGTAAGGTTACTTCATAGGCACCAATATGTTGTGTAATTCCTCCTGCCTCACCAGCAACCACATTTGCATTACGTATATAATCCAGTAAAGATGTTTTACCATGATCGACGTGTCCCATGATGGTTACAATCGGCGGACGCTCCACTAAATTCGCTAGATCTTCTGCTTCTTCTTCCTCATCTAATTCTTCCACATCTTCTAATCCAACAAATTCAACTTCAAATCCAAATTCGCTTGCGACTAATTCAATTACCTCCGCATCTAAACGTTGGTTAATAGAAACCATGATACCCAAGTTCATACACTTGCTAATGATATCTGCAAAGCTCACATCCATCAAACTTGACAACTCACTTACCGTAACAAATTCTGTTACTTGTAATTTATTATCACTTAATTCATTTTGTTCATTTTCTGCAGCTTCTTCTCTTTTCGCGCGACGATATTTAGATTTCAAACTTTTACCGCGACCACCTTGACCTGATAATTTAGCTTGCGTTTCCTTGATCTTATCTTGAATTGCTTTTTGACCAATTTCTTTTTGCTCTGCAGTTTGAGGTGCATTACGATTACCACCTGGACGAGCACCACCACCTGGTCTTGCGCCACCACCTGGACGGTTACCGCCTTGTCCTTGATAGCCACCGCCTGGACGGTTCCCACTTTGTTGGCCTTGATAGCCGCCACCTGGACGATTGCCGCCTTGTTGGCCAACACCTTGTTGTCCACCACCTTGTTGCGGACGACCCGTTGGTGTAGGAATACGTTTACGAACACGCTTTTCATCCTGACTCATTGGCTTAGGTCTGGTATCACTATTAACAGGTAAATCAATCTTACCCATAATTTTTGGACCTTCTAATTTATCAGCTCTAATATTTTCAATTTTTCCATGCACGTTTTCTGGTGAAATGGAATGATCCACCGGTGCCTCTTTTTTAGGAGCTGCTTCTTTTTTTGCAGGCGCTTTTGATGGGGCTACTGCCTTCTCTTCTGGGGCTTTTGGCTCCTCCGCTTTTTTGGCAGATTTCTTAGGTCTCGTAGAAGAATCTATTTGAGATAAATCTATTTTATTGATCACCTTAGGTGCTTCAACTTCTGGGGCTTTTATATTTGTAGTAGTAGCTTCCTCATTAACAACTGGCGCTTCTTCTTTTTTCGCTTTTGCTGCTTTAGGTTTTTCTGCTTTTTCAGCAACAGCTTCTTCCGCTTTTGGAGCTTCAGGGGCTTCTGCGACCACTGCTTTTTTAGCAACTACTTCTTCTGGTTTTTTTGCTTTATCAGTGATTGCATTTTTAGGCAATTCCACATGATCCGCTTTATCCCTAGCAACCTTGTCGCCCTGGAATTCAGCTTGCAAAGCATAATACTGCGCCTCAGTTAATTTAGCCGCTGGCTTAAGGTCATCCTTAGGGAAACCTTTTTTTGAAAGAAATTCAATCAAGGTATCTTGACCGATGTTGAATTCCTTAGCCGCAGCTAACAATCTTGGTAATTTCAATTCTGACATTCTGTTGTTTTTTGCCCCTTTTTTTTAGGAACGAGTAACCTAATACAAATATACTTTCAAAAATCAAGGTTATTCACCTTTATCAAACTCTTCTTGTAAAATTCGACGAACATCCGCGATGGTCTCTTTTTCCAAATCTGTTCTTCTTTCTAGCTCATCCGCACTTAATTTAATAACGCTACGCGCTGTATCACAACCCACACGCTTAAATTCATCAATAATCCAGGTTTCGATTTCATCGCTAAATTCATCTAAATCAATATCAAACTCATCTACAATCTCCTCGTCCTCACGATAAACATCTAATTCATAGCCCGTTAATTCAGCGGCCAATTTGATATTTACCCCACGACGACCAATGGCTAATGAAACCTGATCTGCTGGCAAATAAACTTCAACACGCTTGGTGTCGTTGTCTATATTCATGTAGCTGATTTTGGCAGGCGTCAAAGAACGTTGAATTAATAATTGTGTATTGGTTGTAAAATTAATGACATCAATATTTTCATTTTTCAACTCTCTAA
Organism: Chitinophagaceae bacterium; assembly: GCA_003509845.1. Lineage (GTDB taxonomy): Bacteria > Bacteroidota > Bacteroidia > Chitinophagales > Chitinophagaceae > Sediminibacterium. Next base: position 17,584 of record DOMR01000155.1, read on the forward strand.
CGATACCATGAATACGACTTCCTTTCATA
>DOMR01000028.1:0-27376 GCA_003509845.1 Chitinophagaceae bacterium
AACGGCGCATAAACAATATAGCTATGTCCTGTAATCCATCCGATATCTGCAGTACAAAAGAAGATATCATTGGGTTGGTATTGAAAAACATTTACAAAAGTATAATTAGTGTAAACCATATATCCAGCAACACTATGTACGACACCTTTTGGTTTTCCAGTGGAACCAGATGTATATAAAATAAACAAAGGGTCTTCTGCATCCATCTCAGCAGCATCCACATGAGTGATGCCTTGTGATTCTACTTTTTTAATTTCATCTTCCCACCAAACATCACGGCCTTTTAGCATGGATACTGCTGTTCGGGTACGTGTGCAAACAATAACACGCTTCATTGTTTTATTTCCGATTAGTGCATCATCAATGACGGACTTTAATGGTATATCTTTTGCACCACGATAAGCGCCATCGCAAGTAATAATGAATTCAGCTTGTGCATCCTCTAATCTGTCCGCAATACTTTGTGCCGAGAATCCACCAAAAATAACACTATGTATAGCGCCAATGCGCGCGCAAGCCAATACGGCAATGGCTAGTTCAGGTATCATACCCATATAAATACAAACACGGTCTCCTTTCTTTACGCCATTATTATAAAGTACTTGTGCAAATTGACAAACTTTTAAATGCAATTGTTTGTAGGTAATAATGCGATGGTGTTCCTCGGGGTCATTCGGTTCCCAAATTAATGCAGGGGTATCGCCATTTTTTTCAAGATGACGATCAATACAATTTTCAGTAATATTTAATTTTCCGCTTTTGAACCATTCAATTTTTGGGTCCTTAAAATTCCATTCAGAAACAGTATCCCATTTTTTACGCCAAGTAAAATTATCGGCAATAGCACCCCAAAATTTTTCAGGCTGTTCAATACTTTTTTTATAGGCTTCGTGGTAGTCGTCTAAATTTTTAATTTGGTAAGGGTAGCTCATAGGAATCGTTGAATAAATAATGATACTCAAATTTACATTTTTCAGTTTAAATTATTAACTTGAATATTCACTTGAAAACAACTTAATTTATGATTCAAGAAAAAAAGCAAAGTGGCATCGCTTTTGTTATTGGGGCTTCTTCGGTAGGTACCTTAATTGAATGGTATGATTTTTACATATTTGGGATGTTGGCTACCATCATTTCGAAACAATTTTTCCCTGCAGATGCAGGAACCGCAGCGCTATTAAGTACTTTGGCCATATTTGCTGCAGGCTTTATCGTTCGACCTTTTGGGGCGTTGGTTTTTGGAAGATTAGGCGATTTGATTGGCCGTAAACACACTTTTTTATTGACATTAGTGATTATGGGTGGATCCACTTTTGCGATTGGACTTGTTCCAGGCTATGCAACTATTGGATGGGCAGCCCCTATTTTAGTATTAATTCTACGTTTATTACAAGGATTGGCTTTGGGAGGGGAGTATGGCGGCGCAGCTACTTATGTGGCTGAACATGCACCACAAGGACAAAGAGGTTTTTGGACTAGTTGGATTCAAACCACAGCCACACTAGGCTTATTTTTAGCATTGGGCGTAATTATATTTATAAGATCAAGTCAAGGGGTTGAAAAATTTAGTGCAGAATGGGGTGGTTGGAGATATCCTTTTTGGATTTCCTTATTGTTGGTAGGCGTGTCCATTTTAATTAGAATGCGCATGAGTGAGTCGCCCATGTTTTCAAAATTAAAAACTGAGGGTAAAACTTCAGTCAATCCACTAAAGGAAAGTTTTGGACATAAGGGAAATTTTAAAATGGTTTTGTTGGCTTTATTTGGCGCTGTGATGGGACAAGGCGTAGTTTGGTATACGGGGCAGTTTTATGCGCAAAGTTTTATTGAAACAGTTTGTAAAGTTGAATTTATACAATCACGAAATTTAATGTTGTGGGCGATATTAATGGCGACACCTTGCTTTGTTTTATTTGGTTGGCTGAGTGATAAAGTGGGAAGAAAATGGATCATGCTCATTGGAATGTTGGCGGCAGTGCTCACTTATCGACCCATTTATAAACAATTTTTAAGTTTAACGAGTGCGAAAAATAGAATTGAAAAAATTGATTTAGCCAAAACGACTGTAAGCGAACCAAAAGTGGTGACTGATGCGAAGGAGGCTACTAAAATATATGTTATACAAACATTCGATACCGCATACACGGATGGTGCACATTTCAAATATATCAAAACGGACACCTTACATTTAACCGCAGCATATGATGCCAATTTGAAAATTGATGCATTGAATCCAAGTTTAGTTGTTTCAAAATCGGTGAAGCCAAATGTAGTGATTGAAAAAACAATGGATGATGCTACTTATTGGAATTTAATCTGGTTAGTGTTTATACAAATTGTTTATGTAACCATGGTGTATGGTCCAATTGCTGCATTCTTAGTGGAGATGTTCCCTACCAAAATTAGGTATACATCCATGTCATTGCCTTATCATATTGGCAATGGGGTATTTGGCGGATTAGTACCTTTTTTAGGAACATTGATTGTTGAGTTTACCAAATCACCGGAATCGCCCATGGGAGATGCGTTAGCTGGATTATGGTATCCAATAGGTGTGGCCAGTGTTTGTTTAATTATTGGCGTGTTTTATTTAAGTAACAAAATTGATAAAAATGTAATGGACTAGCTTAATCAAATAAGCAATTCATTTACTAAAAATAGAATCATTATGAATGCAGTTAAAAAATTATTAGGTTATGTGTGGATGCTAATGGCGCCAGCCTTAATTTGTTTTTTAGTTTACCAAGCAGTGGAAAAAATTTCAGCAGCGTCTGAAATACAAAGAGCAAATGTTGCGTTACAATGGGTGATTATATTACTTGTGTTTACACCTATTTGTGTTGGTTTTTTCATTTTTGGAAAATATGCAAGTTCAAATGAGTATGCGCATTTACCTGAATCCTCTAATGAGATAGAATAAGTATTTTATAGTCATTTAAGGATAGTTACTTATTTTTGACCATGTCTTTAACAGTAAGTCAAATAAGTAAAACTTTTGGCGCGTCAATCGCAGTCGACAATATCTCCTTCACGATTAATACGGGGGAAGTGGTTGGTTTTTTAGGTCCCAATGGTGCTGGAAAATCAACCACAATGAAAATGATTGTCGGCTTTTTGCAAGCAGATCAAGGAACCATTGCCTTGAATGAAATTAGTTATGAGCAGGATGCGGTAAAGTATAAAAAAATGATTGGCTACCTGCCTGAATCCAATGCTTTATATGAGGATATGTATGTGAAGGAATATTTAAGTTTTATTGCAGCTGGGCATGCAATTAAAAATCCAACAAATCGCATTCAGGAAGTGATTGAACAAACGGGATTAGGTTTGATGCAAACAAAAAAAATTAATCAGCTTTCCAAAGGGTATAAACAGCGCGTCGGGATGGCTGCTGCAATTATACATTCACCGAAGCTATTAATATTGGATGAGCCTACCGCAGGTTTGGATCCCAATCAATTAACTGAAATTAGAGCACTGATTAAATCATTAAGTGCAAACGCTATGATTCTATTTTCAACACATATTTTACAGGAAGTGACCGCCATATGTGATCGAGTGTTAGTATTAAACAAGGGAAAATTGGTGGCCAATGATCGTATGGCCGATTTAGCGCAAAAACACGAAGCAGGATTGGAAGAAATTTTCAAAATGCTTACCCATTAAAAAAAAGGGTGTAAATTGCGGTCTCCAATGGGTATATAACTATTTTAGAAATTAATAAGCAATATTTTATGAGTTACATTATTGAAGTTCATGCAAGACAAATTTTAGACAGTCGCGGTAATCCAACCGTTGAAGTGGATGTATTAACAGATGAAGGAGCGATGGGTCGCGCAGCTGTGCCAAGTGGCGCAAGCACTGGCATCCATGAAGCAGTAGAGCTAAGAGATAACGATAAAAAAAAGTATGTAGGCAAAGGCGTTATTAAAGCGGTTAAAAATGTAAACGATCATATAGCAAAAGCTATTGAAGGTTTTGATGTGAGTGCACAGGCGGCAATTGATCAAATAATGATTGAATTAGACGGAACAGCTAACAAAGGTAAATTAGGGGCAAATGCAATTTTAGCAGTAAGTATGGCAGTAGCGAAAGCGGCAGCCGAAGAAGCAAATTTGCCTTTATACAGATACATTGGTGGGACAAATGCAAAAACATTGCCAATCCCAATGATGAATATTATTAATGGCGGTGCGCATGCTGATAATAAAATTGATTTTCAAGAATTTATGGTGATGCCTATTGGTGCACCTAATTTTAGTGAAGGTTTGCGTTGGGGGGTTGAAATTTTCCATCATTTAAAATCGGTATTAAAGAAAAAAGGATTTAGCACAAATGTGGGAGATGAAGGTGGATTTGCGCCAAACATTCAAAGCAATGAGGAAGCGATTGAAACCGTGCTTGAAGCAATTCATGCAGCAGGATATAAAACTGGATCTCAAATTGCTATAGCAATGGATGCGGCAAATAGTGAGTTGTGGGATGCGAAAAAGAAAAAATATGTTTTCCATAAAAGTTCTGGAAAGGAATTAAGTAGCGACCAATTGGTGAAGTATTGGGAAAAATGGGTGAAACAATATCCTATTATTTCCATTGAAGATGGTATGGCTGAGGACGATTGGAATGGTTGGAAGGCATTAACACAAGCGATTGGCGATAAGTGTCAATTGGTAGGGGATGATTTATTTGTGACCAATGTGGATCGTTTGCAAATGGGCATTGATAAAAAAATCGGAAACGGTTTGTTGGTCAAAGTGAATCAAATAGGCACTTTGACGGAAACCATCAATGCGGTTACTTTGGCGCAACACAATGGTTATAACACGATTATGTCACATCGCAGTGGTGAAACTGAAGATACCACGATTGCTGATTTAGCAGTAGCTTTAAATTGCGGTCAAATTAAAACTGGATCAGCTTCAAGAACCGATCGTATGGCTAAATACAACCAGTTAATTAGAATTGAAGAAGCATTAGGCGAAACGGCAATTTACCCTAAAGGGAAAGTGAAGTTTGGCAACAAATAGTTAAAAGGCTTTTAATTTTAAAGTCTTTATCACAAAAGGTTGGCGTATTATTAGAACTACACTAATTTTACTCCAACCTTTTTTTTATGCAGTTTTTGAAAAAAATAACCCCTTTTATTGCTAATCGATATTTCGTCGTGGCCGTTGGTTTTTTTGTATGGATGTTATTTTTTGACCAAAGAGATTTTTTTCAGCAAAGCCAAAGAACAGGGGAATTAAAAAAAGTAGAGGCGGCTAAAAAATATTACCAAGACGAAATTGAAAAAACTAAGAAGCAGTTAAATAATTTACAAAACAATCCTGCCTCCGTTGAAAAATATGCACGTGAAAGATATTTATTAAGACGTGAGGGGGAGGAAGTTTATTTATTTGAAGATACAATGCCTGCATCCACAAAAAAATGACAAAGAAGGAAAGGTATTCACATGTACTCAATTATTTTCAGCAACAAATGCCGATTGCTGAAACCGAATTAACTTACGAAAGTCCATTTCAATTATTGGTAGCTGTTATTTTATCAGCACAATGCACTGACAAACGCGTTAATGAAACCACTCCGTTAATTTTTAAAAAATTCCCTTCGCCTGAGTCTATGGCGCTAGCCCAGTTTGATGATTTATTTCCTTTAATTAAAAGTATTTCGTATCCAAATAATAAAACGAAGCATTTAATTGGGATGAGCCAATTGTTACTCAAAAACTTTAATGGCGAAGTGCCCATGACCATTGATGCATTGGTTACCCTACCTGGGGTGGGTCGTAAAACGGCCAATGTTATAACTAGTGTTATTGATCAGCAACCCAATATGGCGGTGGATACGCATGTATTTAGGGTGAGTAGAAGAATTGGCTTGGTTCCAATGACAGCAACAACGCCGTTGGCAGTTGAAAAAGAATTAATTAAACATATTCCAACCCAACAAGTACACACAGCACATCATTGGCTAATATTACATGGCAGATACACTTGTTTGGCTAGGAGTCCAAAATGTGCATCCTGCGGGATTCTTTCATTTTGTAAAGAAGGCAATAAAAACAAAAAAGCTTCCTCCGAATAATCGAAGAAAGCTTTTTAAATTTCAATAAAGTATCCTTAGAATAATTTTTCTATCTCAGCAACTAATTCATGTTTCGCAATTGGGCTACCCATGATTCTATTAAATCCTTTAGCGTCAACAAAATATTTATCTCTAATAATTTTAATTAATTGGCCATTATTAATTTCAGGAATTAATACGGTTTCAAAATTTTTCAAAATATCGCCTAAGTTTCTAGGGAAGGGGCGTACATATTTTATATGTGCATGACTAACATCTTTCCCTTTTTCTTGTAATTCTTGTACCGCACTTTTAATGGTACCGTAAGTGGATCCCCAGCCTAACACCAATACTTTTCCTTTCTCTTTTCCGCTATCAATGGTTTGCAAAGGAATGTAATCAGCAATTTTTTCTACTTTCGCTTCTCTTGTTTTTACCATGAACTCATGGTTATCTGAATCATAGCTTATATTACCAGTTTCCGCTTGTTTTTCCAAACCACCAATACGGTGTTCTAATCCTGGTGTACCAGGTATCGCCCATGGTCTTGCTAATTTTTCATTTCTTTTATATGGAAGGAATTTTTCTTCCCCCTCATCTAAGCTTGTTTTAAAATGAACTTCGATTTTAGGTAGCTCACTTGCAGTAGGATATTTCCATGGTTCAGCACCATTGGCAATATAACCATCACTTAATAATATAACTGGAGTCATGTGCTCAATTGCAATACGCACTGCTTCAAATGCCATTTCAAAACAATCACTTGGTGTTGAAGCTGCAATTACAGGAATAGGTGCTTCCCCATTTCTTCCATAATAAGCCTGCATCAAATCACTTTGTTCTGTTTTGGTTGGTAAACCTGTTGAAGGTCCACCTCTTTGAATATTTACAATCACTAAAGGAATCTCTAACATCATGGCTAAACCTAATGCTTCAGTTTTTAAAGCCATACCTGGTCCTGAAGTGGTTGTTAAACCAATCGATCCACCATAGCTAGCACCAATAGCCGCAGAAATACCCGCAATTTCATCTTCCGCTTGGAAAGTACGAATACCAAAATTTTTGTACTTACTTAATTCATGTAAAATATCAGTAGCAGGTGTAATTGGGTAAGATCCTAAAAATAATGGAAGACCACTTTTTTGTGAACCAGCAATTAAACCCATTGATAAAGCTTGGTTACCCATAATACTACGGTAGTGACCAGCCTCCATTTTAGATTTCTCCACCTTATATCTAGTGGTAAATAATTCAGCAGTTTCACCATAAAAATAACCCGCTTTTAATACATCTACGTTGCTATTAAAAATGGTAGGTTTTTTACCAAACTTATCTTTTAAAAATTCAATCGTTGTTTCCAAGTTTCTATTGTAAATCCAATAGATTAGACCTAGTACAAACATATTCTTCGCGCGATCTCTTTCTTTATTTCCTAATTCAGTGTATTCTTTTAAAGCTTCACGTGTTAATTTAGTTACATCTACTTTCACCAATTCATAACCATCCAAGCTACCGTCTTCCAAAGGATTCACACCATCTTTATAAGCAGCTAGTCTTAAATTTTTGGTATCAAAACCTTCCAAGTTCGCAATAATTTTTCCGCCTTTTTTTAATCCCTTTAAATTTACTTTTAAAGCAGCTGCATTCATAGCAACTAAAACATCACAAACATCACCAGGTGTGTAAACGCGATTTGAACTAAAGTGAATTTGAAAACCACTTACTCCAGGAACGGTTCCTAATGGCGCTCTAATTTCTGCAGGGAAGTCAGGAAAAGTTGCTAAGTCAATACCTAATAGTGCGGTATTGTTAGTGAATTGCTGACCTGTTAATTGCATACCGTCACCACTATCACCCGCAAACTTTATTACCACATCCTGTAAAACCACTTCATTTTGCATATAATCTTAAATTTGAGCACGAAGGTACAAATCGTCGGCTTAAAATGGCTATTTTTTGACATTTTATTCTGCTTTTCTGCACTAAGTTTGCGCCTTCAATCACCCCCCTTTATGCCCTTTGCCCTGCTTTTTTATTACTTCATCGCTTTTTTAGGAAATATTAGCCCTTTTTTTGATCTGAAATTAATGGGGGTGCCCCCTATGCACGGATAAAAAAGGGAGTTGAATAATGGGGCGTACTGTAAGGGAATTAGCAAATTTTGCTTTTTTAACAGTTGGGCCATTTGCAAGTTTAGTAACTTTAGCTAAGCGAAGTAGTTTAGCTATTTAATTAAAACAATTGTGTATTTTTGAGTCATTAATAAAATCAATTAATTATGGCAATGTTTAAATCTAGTAATCCAACACTTACTGCAAAAATTTTTGATAAAAGTTTGCATGAAAATGCGAGTGCATTTGGTGTGATGAGTATTCGCGGCACGATGAATAAGTTTGGATTTTTATTATTGATGGTGATGGCTTCGGCAATGTATGTTTGGAATATTTATTCCGAAGGCAATGTATCAACGGCAAGTACATTAATGATAGCGGGCGCTATTGGTGGTTTTGTTTTAGCGATAGTGATGATGTTTAAACCAACTTGGGCTGGTTATATTGCACCTGCCTACGGTATTTTAGAAGGTTTGTTTATTGGCGGTATCAGTGCATTTTTTAATGCAATGTTTCAAAAGTCATATCCAAATATTGTGTTACATGCGGTGGGGTTAACTTTAGGTGTCGCATTGGCGATGTTTTTATTATACAATTTTAGAGTGATCAGTGTGACCAATCGTTTGCGTTCCATTATTATGTCAGCGACCTTGGGTATCGGTTTGTTTTATTTAATTGTTTGGATATTGGGTATGTTTGGCGTAGATATGGGCTTCGCGTTTGATAGCTCACCATTAAGTATTGGTATTAGCTTGTTTATTGTAGGAATAGCGGCACTCAACTTGCTTTTAGATTTTGATTCTATTGAAAAAGCAGCCGAAATGGGTGCCCCAAAGTATATGGAGTGGTATAGCGCTTTTGGTTTGTTAGTTACTTTAGTATGGTTATATCTTGAAATCTTGAGATTATTGAGCAAGTTAAATTCGAAAGATTAATCGCAACCTGCTTTTATAATATTTACAGTCCCGGGTAGAACACTCGGGACTGTTTTTTTATTGCTACCAACTTTATTTGAAAGTAGTCACACATATGCGATGACTTATTCAATGAATTCATTTTTTAGCTGTTATTAAAAATGGTAAATTTGAATCACAACCCAGTATTCCATGAATTTTAAGCGCGGAAAATTAGATAATGACCATCTGATTCATTTTTATCGCTCTTTGCTTTTGCCAAGAATGATAGAAGATAAAATGCTTGTGTTGTTAAGGCAAGGAAAAATTGGCAAATGGTTTAGTGGCATTGGGCAGGAAGCGATTTCGGTAGGTGCAACATTGGCCATGGAAAAAAATGAATGGATCCTGCCTTTGCATCGGAACTTAGGGGTATTCACGACTCGAAATATGCCATTGGCCAATTTATTTAATCAGTGGCAGGGAAATGCGTCAGGTTATTCGAAGGCAAGGGAACGCAGTTTTCATTTTGGTAGTAAAGCACATTATATATGTGGGATGATTTCACACTTGGGTCCGCAATTGGCCATTGCTGATGGTGTTGCGTTAGCGTATCAACAAAGAGGACAATTAAAAGCAACACTCGCCTTTACGGGGGAAGGCGGAACAAGTGAAGGTGATTTTCACGAAGCACTAAATGTTGCAGCGGTTTGGGGACTTCCTGTAATTTTTTTAATTGAAAATAATGGTTATGGTTTAAGTACACCTACCAATGAGCAATACCATTGTGAATATTTGGTAGATCGCGCTAAAGGTTATGGCATGGAAGGGGAGCGCATTGATGGAAATAATATTTTAGAAGTTTATCATACTATACAGCGTGCTAGGGAGTATTGTATCAATACGCAAAGGCCTTATTTGATTGAGTGTACCACTTTCAGAATGCGCGGACACGAGGAAGCGAGCGGCGTAAAATATGTTCCAAAAAATTTGATGGAACAATGGTCTCGCAAAGACCCCATTAAAAATTACGAACAATTCTTGGTGCAGGAAAAAGTGCTAACCGAAATGCAGGTGGCAACCATACGCAATGAAATAAAAGATCATATTGATGCGGAATTAAACGATGCAATGCAACCCCAATCCTTTGATATTTCTATTGATCAGGAATTGGCTGATGTGTTTGCTGCTAATGAAGGAAGTGCCATTACGCCCTATGAAAAATTGAATCACCCTATTTTAAATTCAAAGCGATTTATTGAGGCAATATCGGAGGCGTTAAAACAAGCGATGGTTTTTTATCCAGAATTAATTTTAATGGGACAGGATATTGCAGAATACGGAGGCGCTTTTAAAGTAACCGAAGGTTTTGTTACGCAGTTTGGAAAGCAACGCGTTCGAAATACCCCAATATGCGAAAGTGCAATTGTAGGATCGGCGCTTGGTTTAAGTTTAGAAGGAATAAAGTCGGTGGTTGAAATGCAGTTTGCAGATTTTGTTTCTGTTGGCTTTAATCAAATCGTAAATAATTTGGCTAAAATAAATTATAGGTGGGGACAAAATGCAGATGTGGTGATTCGAATGCCCACAGGTGCAGGTGTTGGCGCAGGTCCATTTCATTCGCAATCCAATGAAGCCTGGTTTACCCATGTGCCAGGATTGAAAGTGGTATATCCTTCTAATCCTGTTGATGCGAAAGGCTTGTTGATGGCTGCTATTGCAGATCCGAATCCTGTTTTATTTTTTGAACACAAAGCTTTGTATCGAAGCATTAGCGCGGATGTGCCAGATGAATATTATCAAATTCCAATGGGGAAAGCAAAGTTGGTGACTGAAGGTGAAGATGCTTGTATCATCACGTATGGCATGGGTGTTATTTGGGCGCAGCAATACCAAGAAAATCATCCATCAGTCGCTATCAGCATTTTGGATTTACGCAGTTTAGCCCCCTTAGATAATGAAGCGATTCGGGAAGTAGTAAAAGCAACTGGCAAGGTTTGTATACTACATGAAGATAATTTAACAGGTGGTATCGGTGGTGAAATAAGTGCTTGGATTTCGGAACATTGTTTTCCATATTTAGATGCCCCCATTATGCGTTGTGCCTCATTGGACACACCGATTCCTTTTAATTTAGCATTAGAAAAACAATACCTAGCCAATAGTAGACTAGAAGAAACCATGCAAAAATTACTAAGCTATTAAAAAAGCCCCATCAATTTTATTTATTGAATTAAGTAAACAAGCCTACCCGTTTATGGGGTAGGCTTGAAAAAATCATAAGAGATCGTATTAACAACCCTTATTTTTCTAATTAGGGTTGTTAATACGATAAACGCGTAAAAAATTCCCACCCAAAACTTTGCTGATATCTTTATTGGAATAACCCCTAGCGATTAATGCTTTTGTAAATACAGGATAGTCCACCACCGTTTTTAATTCCTTGGGCGCAGAATTAATACCATCAAAATCGGAGCCTAATCCAACATGATCAACACCCACTAATTTTACAATATGATCAAAGTGTTGCATGAGTTGTTCTAGGTCAGGTTTGATATTGCCACTTTCGCTTGGGTATTTGTCTGATACCATCGTGAATGCATATTCGCGTTGAATGCCTGTTGCTAATAAAGAATCAATTTCATTGGCATGTTTTTTTCTAAAGGCCGCATCTTTTTTTGAAAAGTTACTATCTACAAAACCAGAGAAAAAATTTAAATGAATTACACCGCCATTTTTTCCTATCGCAATGATTTGATCATCTTTTAAATTTCTTGAAACAGGACAAATGCTATAAGCATTACTATGTGAGGCAATGACGGGTTTATTAGTTGTATTAATGGCGTCCCAAAAAGTGGTTTCGCCCACATGTGATACATCCACAATGATGCCTAGTTGATTCATGCGTTGTATAATTTCTTTCCCAAATGTATTCAGCCCTTTTTTTCGGGTGAAATTTGGATTTTTTTCATCTGCATGCGAACTTGCCCAACTCGGTGAATTATTCCAAGTCAGTGTCATGTATCTAACACCACGCGCATAAAAAGTATCTAATCTATTAATATCATCTTCAATCATATGACCACCTTCGACTCCATATTGTGCAATAAATTTATTCGCCTTCAACGCTTTTTGAATTTCTTTCCAAGTTTTTGCTACCACCATTTTGTCTCGATTACGCGCTGCAACTGCATCAATGGTATCCATTTCGCGCATCGCCCAAGCATAGGGATTTACTTTTTCACCATCACACCAAATAGAGAATAATTGATAATCAACCCCGCCCTGCTTAAAACGGGCCAAATCTGAATGATTTGTTCCGGTCAAATCCTGGTCTAGGCTAACTTTTTTCTCGATACAAGCAGTAACACAGTCATTATGAGCGTCAACAAGTACTGATTTGAAATGAATCGCCTGCGCGCTTGCACTAGCTGAAACGAGGAGTAAAAGGGCTGCTAAATATTTCATACAATAGGATTGTTTTAATTGACAACTAAAATAACTATTTTTGCGCACAGAAAAACGACTATGTTAGATAAATTAGAAGCCATACAAGCTAGGTTTGAACAAGTGGGCGTGGCTTTGACCAACCCGGAAATCATTAATAACCAATCTGAGTTTGGTAAGATGAGCAAGGAGTACCGCGCTTTGGAAAAAATCATGCAACCTTTTGAGCGTTATAAAAGAGTTTTAGCGGATCATCAATTTGCCAAAGAGAGCTTAAATGGAGATGATCCTGAGATGCGTGAACTAGGCAAGCTTGAATTGCCAGCATTAGAGGAGGAAAAAATACAATTAGAAAAGGACTTAACTAAATTATTAATCCCTAAGGATCCGCAGGATGATAAAAATGCAATTATAGAATTAAGAGCGGGCACAGGCGGAGATGAAGCGAGTTTATTCGTAGGTGATTTATTAACCATGTATACCAGGTATTGTCAAAAGAAAGGATGGAAAGTAGCCATTGCAAGTGAGAGTGAAGGAACGGTTGGTGGTTATAAGGAAGTAATATTAGAAGTAGCGGGCGAAGATGTTTACGGTACCATGAAATTTGAAAGTGGTGTTCACCGTGTACAACGTGTTCCAAGTACGGAGACGCAAGGAAGGGTGCATACCTCAGCTGCAACAGTTGCGGTAATGCCAGAAGCGGAGGAGGTTGATTTTGTGTTGAATCCTGCAGATGTAAAAATGGAAACTTCCCGAAGTGGTGGTGCAGGTGGACAAAACGTAAATAAAGTGGAGACCAAAGTAATGTTAACGCATATTCCAACAGGCACGGTGATCATTTGTCAAACAGAAAGATCGCAGTTAGGCAATAGAGAAAAAGCCATGGGTATGATGCGTACCAAATTGTTTGAAGAGCAAGTGCGCAAGCAAGAGGATGAAATTTCGCGTCATCGTAAAACATTGGTAAGCACCGGAGATCGTAGTGCAAAAATTAGAACTTATAATTGGCCACAAGGAAGAGTGACAGACCATCGCGTAGGGGTCACCTCTTATAATTTAGATGCAGTGATTAATGGAGAGATTGAAGAATTTATTGAAGCGCTTCAAGTTGCAGAGAATGCAGAAAAAATGTTGGTACAAAATTAATTTGTTCCAGCAATACTTTTTTCCCAATCCCAAGCAGTGCGCATCATATCCTCTAAGGAGTATTTAATTTCCCAACCTAGTTTTTTTACAGCGTAGTCGTTGTTGGCATAAATGGCAACAATATCTCCAGCACGTCTTGGTCCTATTTGATAATTCAATGCAAGACCTGATACTTTTTCAAATGCTTTGATGGCTTCAAGAACAGTGATTCCATTACCTGTACCCAAATTAAAAATTTCGCAACTTTTAGGTTGGTTATTTTTTATTGAATATTGTAATGCGAGTGTATGTGCGCGTGCAATATCACAAACATGAATATAGTCACGAATACAACTACCGTCTCGTGTATCATAGTCGTCGCCATACACTTGCATAGTAGCTAATTTTCCGATAGCTGTTTGTGTAATGGCGGGTACTAAATTTTGAGGACGACCAATGGGTAATTCTCCAATCGCAGTGGAAGGATGCGCGCCTACTGGATTAAAATAGCGCAATAAAATAGTGGATAGGGGTGCAACAAATGCAGTATCCTTTATTATAGTTTCGCCCATTTGCTTGGTAGCACCATAAGGAGATGCTGCTGGTTGTAATGGGGTTTGTTCCGTAACTGGTATGGAATCAGGGTTGCCATAAACCGTACATGAGGAGGAAAAAATAAAATGCATTGCATTGTACTTTACGGCCAATTTTAATAAGTTTACTAAGGAGAAAATATTATTCTCGTAATACGCCAAAGGCATTTCTACGGATTCACCCACCGCTTTGTAGGCTGCGAAATGAATGACGCCTGTGATATTTGGATTTTCGGTAAAAATAGATTCTGCTGCTTGTGCATTGGTCAAGTCGATATTGTAATTTTTTACTTTTTTACCAGTAATTTTTTCAATTCCTGCTAATGAATTTATGGATGACCTTGATAAATTATCAACTGAAATTACATTAAAGCCATTTTCAATTAAATCTACAATGGTATGAGCGCCAATATAACCACAACCACCTGTCACCAAAATTGTTTTCATTTTGAAAATTTAGTATACAAAGTAACGGAAAAATTTCCTTAAGACATCGAGTTGGGCAAGGTAAAACCTACCGTTGTACCTACATTTACGGTACTTCTGATATGCATGGTTTCCTGATGTGCTTCTAATATGTGTTTGCAGATAGCAAGTCCGAGGCCAGTACCACCAATATCTCTACTTCTTGCATCGTCTGTTCTATAAAAACGCTCGGATAATCTAGGGATATGCTCCTCCGCAATGCCAATGCCATCATCACTTATTTCAATCAGCACTTTCCCATCTTCTAACTTGTAAACACTAGCAATAATTTGACCATCAATTTTTCCATACTTTGCCGCATTGGAAAATATATTTACTAAAACCTGGTAAATTTTATTTTTATCGGCAAACACAGTAGTGGGCGTTTCACTTCCTTTTTTAAAATGGAATTGAATATTTTTTTTAAGTCCCTTGACGCTTAAATTTTGCGCTACTTCATTGATTAAATCCTGAATGATAAAGGAATGTTTTAAGATGGGTTCTTTGCTTATTTCTAAATTAGTAATGGTGTCAACATCATTTAACAATTGCACTAACCGTAAAACATTGGCTTGTGCTTGATGAATAAATTTGTCCCTTTGTGCGGGGTTATCAATTTCGCCATCACTTAATAATTCAAGATATCCTTGAATGGCGAAAATGGGCGTTTTAATTTCGTGCGATAAATTTTGTAAAAATTCTTTTCTAAATTCTTCATTAGATTGTAGTGTCGCAATCTCATTTGCTTTTTGAACGGCCCATGCTTCCACATCTTCTCTCACCTCATCCATTCCCTTTCTAGGAAGTATATATTTTTGATAGGCCTCTTCACGTTTGGTTGCTTTTGTTTGTGCAATTAATTTGTAGATTAATTTTATTTTTCGATAAACAAAAAAATCTAAAATTTGATGAATTAATAAGTAAGCAAAAATAAAGCTGGTTAAAAAGTAGACCACCCAATAACGCCAATCATGTATTAATAAAAAAACGCTGGTCGCAATAATGACAGATAGTATTAGTGCAGTAAGCGCAGCTAGTTGTTTTGGCGATAAATTTTTTTGTTTAAACATGCACCTGTGCCTTTTTATAGGCGAATACGAAGGTATCTATTTTGTTACTAATAATCGAATTTGTAACCCACCCCTTTCACAGTGGTAATACAATCAATACCAAGTTTCGCTCGAATTTTACGAATATGTACATCAATGGTGCGGTCGCCAACGATTACATCATTGCCCCAAACTTGGGATAGTATTTCGTTTCTTAAAAATACACGGCCTTTTTGTGCGGCCAATAAATAGAGTAGTTCAAATTCTTTTTTAGCTAAGATGTATTGAACGCCATTAAGCGAAGTTCTGTATTGCGCAGGATCAATGGTTAAGCCATTGGCGGTAACAATTTTAGAATCACCTGCGGCAGGTTGAATTCTTCTGAAAAGTGCAGTAATGCGACTGATTAAAACTTTTGGACTAATGGGTTTGGTAACAAAATCATCGCCCCCCAATTCAAGTCCTTTAATATGGGAAGCCTCGTCATTGAGTGCAGTTAATAATACGATTAAAGTTTTGTCAAACTGTGAATTGCTTCTTAAGTATTCGCAAACTTCAAATCCAGTTCGCTTAGGCATCATCACATCTAAAATAATACAATCAGGTTCAAACTGTTTTGCTTTTTCAATGGCCTCACTTCCGTCTCTTGCCGTTGCAATATCAAACCCGGCTTTCATTAAATGAAAACTTATAATTTCGATGATGTCGGGTTCGTCATCAGCAATCAATATTTTTATAGGAGCGTCTGCCATAGATGTTACAAAAGTAATTAAATAGCACAACCTTCCTTTTGCTTCTTATTATCAAATTGTTAACTAAATAACTTAAACCCTTAATCCTTAAGTAGGTACTTTATATATGGATTGTGTAATTTTTCTCTACCCCAGGTAGTGGCAGGCCCATGACCCGAATAAATAGTAAGGCTATCGGGCAAGGGGAAAATCTGTTCTTGGATACTTTTAACGAGGTCAGATGGGTTGCTTCCAGGTAAATCGGTACGGCCAACCCCATCCATGAAAATTAAATCACCACCAATGATAAAATCCTGGCTTTCATTGTAAAAACAAACGCTACCAGGGGAGTGACCTGGGGTAAGTAGCACTTTGAAGCTGTCCTTTCCAAATGAAATAATTTCATCTTGTTGAATATACTTTACTGCGCCAGTATAAGGTTCAGTCGCGACGCCCCATTTAGCCGCTGCTTCAGGCAAACGATCTAAAACAATTTGTTCATTGGGATGAAAATGCGCAGCCAATTGGTAGGTGGTACTAATTAAATTGTTTCCGAATACATGGTCTAAGTGACAATGTGTATTTAATAATAATTTGGGTATTAATTGTTGGGTGCTAATAAAGCCAGTTAGCATTTTTTGTTCCATGCGAGTGTAACAACCAGGGTCAATAATAATGGCTTCTTTATGCTCGTTATAAATGATATACGTATTCTCTTGAAAAGCATTAAAACAAAATTCCTGAATCGTTAACATGTAAATTATTTATTAGCACTTAAATGACCACAAATATTTTTTACAATATTAGGGCCTTCGTAAATAAAGCCAGTCCAAATTTGGACCAAAGAGGCGCCCGCATCTATTTTTTGTTTTGCATCTGCCCCTGTGAAAATACCGCCACTGGCAATGATTGGAATTCGACCATGCAATCCTTTATGCAAGTAGGTGAGCACGTCGTTTGACTTTGCTAGTAAAGGCTTTCCGCTGAGTCCGCCTGCACCAAATGTTTCCGCAGTGCTAAGATTGGCTGCATTTAAAATGCTGCGATCAATGGTCGTATTACTTGAAACTAATCCATCAATTTTCACTTCCTGTACCAATGAAATAATGTCATCTAATGCACTGACTTCTAAATCAGGTGCAATTTTTAGTAAAATGGGTTTGTTGTTTTTATTTAAGTTTTGCAATTCAGAAAAAATCTTTCTTAATGATTCTTTTTCTTGTAGCGCCCTTAATCCTGGAGTATTAGGGGAACTTACATTGACTACAAAATAATCAACCACCTCGGCGAGTCCATTAAAATTGATGCAATAATCTTTCCAAGCATCTTCATTTTCGGTCACTTTATTTTTTCCAATATTGCCACCAATAATTAATGGACTGTTTGTTTTTTGTTTTCGTTT
This sequence comes from Chitinophagaceae bacterium, assembly GCA_003509845.1. Classification (GTDB taxonomy): domain Bacteria; phylum Bacteroidota; class Bacteroidia; order Chitinophagales; family Chitinophagaceae; genus Sediminibacterium. Next base: position 17,880 of record DOMR01000028.1, read on the forward strand.
TTTTAATCTTGTAGCAATGGCTTCCACGCCTTCATTATTAAATCCCATGCGATTGATTAATGCTTGTTGGCTAGGTAGTCGTAACATCCTAGGTTTTGGATTACCCAATTGTCCTTTAGGCGTCACTGTGCCAATTTCAACAAATCCAAATCCTAGTAATTCTAAAATATCCAAATGCTCCGCATTTTTGTCAAATCCAGCACCAAGTCCGACCGGGTTGGGAAAGTGTAAACCAAAATGCGTACTGGTTAAATCCTGGTTTTTATATTGAAATTGTCGCGCTATTAGTTGGTTCATCAATGAAGGGATACCTGTAGCCATATGTAAAGCCTTCATGGAAACGGTATGCGCAGTTTCAGGAGGCAACAAAAACAGTAGGTTTCGAACCAAAGGATAAATCATATTGCAAATTTACAATGAAATATTTAGTTGCATAAACAACTGTTTATAAAAATCACTACATTTATGGTGGAATTAGTCAAGATTTTAAACATTTTTTATGCAAGAGGCGTATATCGTAGCAGGTTTTAGGACTGCAGTAACTAAAAGTAAAAAAGGGGGCTTTCGTTTTATGCGCTCCGATGAATTAGCGATTGAAGTGATTAAGGGTTTAATGAAAACATTACCATCGGTTGATCCAAAATTAGTGGATGATGTAATTGTAGGAAATGCAGTACCCGAAGCAGAACAAGGATTACAATTTGGTCGCATCATTGCAGCTAAAGCATTAGGTATTGAAGTGCCCGGTATTACCATTAATAGGTATTGTGCAAGTGGTTTAGAAAGTATTGCGATGGCGACAGCGAAAATTAGAACGGGCATGGCAGATTGCATTATCGCAGGTGGTACAGAATCTATGTCCATGGTCCCAACTGCAGGCTGGAAAACAGTTCCAGCGTATTCAATCACGGTGGATGAACCTGATTATTATTTATCTATGGGATTAACTGCGGAAGCGGTTGCGAATGAATATAAAGTTTCAAGAGAAGATCAAGATGCATTTGCATTAGCATCACATCAAAAAGCAAAGCAAGCCATTGACAATGGTTATTTCAAAAAAGGAATTTTACCTATTGAAATCAATGAAACTTATATCAATGAAAAAAATAAACGTGCCACAAGATCTTATATCGTAGATACAGATGAAGGTGTAAGAGCAGACACAACAATTGAAGCGTTGGGAAAATTAAAACCCGCATTTGCTTTAAAAGGTTCTGTTACTGCAGGCAATTCCTCACAAACAAGTGATGGTTCCAGCTTTGTTATGGTAATGGGTGAAAAGATGATGAATTCCTTGGGATTAAAACCCATTGGACGTTTGGTGAATTGTGCTTCGGCTGGGGTGCACCCGAGAATTATGGGTATCGGGCCTATTGCAGCTGTACCTAAAGTATTGAAACAAGCAGGTATGAATTTGGATCAAATTGATCTATTTGAATTAAATGAAGCATTTGCTTCACAATCTTTGGCTGTAATTCGTGAACTGGGTTTGGATACCAATAAGGTGAATATTAATGGAGGCGCCATTGCCTTAGGTCACCCATTGGGCTGCACGGGCAGTAAACTTACTGTTCAGATAATCAATGACTTAGAACGACTTAATCAAAAATATGGCATAGTGACTGCCTGTGTGGGCGGCGGTCAGGGTATCGCGGGTATTATTGAAAGATTATAGTTTTGGTGGTTAATTTTACATCTGTCATGGGTCTAAGTTGATGATTTTCAACCCGATCCATGCTTTGTGAATATGTTTGATTCCTTGGTCCATTTCGACCATTTTCCATTTGTCCTTTTTTTGCGGTTTTTTGCCTAAAAATTAATAGTTTAGGTACTTCATTCATTGTCAAATAAGCAAATTTTTAATTATGCGTATATCTATCTTAGGAAGCATTGTGTTAGCGAGTGTTATGTTAACGACATCTGTGTCTGCACAAAAATCAAAAAAAGCTGCACCAGTTGTAGCTGTATCCACACCAAAAGTGGACATTAATAAAGTATTTAAAAACTGGAAGCCACGTAACGTAGGTCCTGCTTCAATGAGCGGTCGTGTTACCTCCATTGATGTAGAAGTTGCAAATCCAAATAATATTTGGATAGGTGCTGCATCCGGGGGTGTTTGGAAAACGAGTAATAGTGGTGTTAGCTGGACGCCGGTTTTTGACGAACAGCCTATTTTAAATATTGGTGCTGTAGCCATGCAACAAAGTAATCCAAGTGTAGTATGGGTAGGTACCGGTGAGGGAAATCCAAGAAACTCAATCAGTATTGGAGAAGGTATTTATAAAACTTTGGATGCTGGTAAAACATGGAAAAGAATGGGACTAGAACAAACTAGAAACATTCACCGTGTGATTATTGATCCAACCAATCCAAATGTAGTTTATGCAGGAGCCATCGGAAACCCTTATGGACAAAGCAAAAACAGAGGTGTATATAAAACAACAGATGGTGGCGAAACTTGGAATCAAATATTATATACCAATGACACTTCAGGTGTGGGAGATATGATTATGGATCCAAAAAATCCAAATAAATTATTAGTTGCTATGTGGCATCACTATCGTAACCCCTATCATTTAGAGAGTGGTGGAAAAGGAAGTGGTATTTATATGACTATTGATGGTGGTAAAAATTTCACAAAGTTGGGTAAAGAAAATGGATTGCCTGATGGTAATTTAGGTCGTGTGGGTATTGCGATTAGTAAATCAAATCCTAATAGAGTTTATGCTTTAGTTGAATCAACTAAAAGTGGTTTGTACAAGAGCGATGATGGTGGCTATAATTTTACTTTAGTTAATGCACAAAAATCTATCGTGGACAATCGTCCATTTTATTTTCAAGACATTATTTGCGATCCTTTAAACGAAAATACACTTTGGTACATTAGCCAAACAGTGGTGAAAAGTATAGATGCTGGTAAGAATTTTGAAACGGTTATACCATATAGCGGCATACATCCAGATCACCATGCATTTTGGATTCATCCAACGGATAATAAATTTATGGTAGATGGTAATGATGGTGGTATTGGTATTACAAGAGATGGTGGAAAAACTTGGATGTTTGATGAAAAAATTCCAGTTGGTCAATTTTATCATGTGAATGTAGATAATGAAACACCTTATCATATCATGGGGGGTATGCAGGACAATGGTTCATGGAGAGGTCCGGCGTATACATTTATAGATGGCGGAATTAAAAATTTCTATTGGGATAATTTATGGGGAGGAGATGGCTTTGATGTCATGCCTGATCCTGAAGATGCCAATTGGGTATATGCAATGAGTCAAGGTGGTTCCGTTGGAAGATATAATACTGCCACGGGCGAACAAACCTATATTAAACCGCCAGCACCAGATGCAACAACATTGATGCGTTTTAACTGGAATGCTGCTATAGCGCAGGATCCATTTGATAAAAAAACAATTTATTTCGGTTCTCAATTTTTACACAAGAGTACAAACAAGGGTGCATCTTGGAAAATAATTTCATCTGATTTAACGACCAATGATAGTGCTAAAATTGACCAAACAAATAATGGTGGATTGAGTGTCGATATTACAGGTGCTGAAAATCATTGTACCATTTTAACCATTGCACCATCCAGTGTTCAAAAGGATTTAATATGGATCGGTACTGATGATGGCAATATTCAATTCACATCCAATGGAGGAACTACTTGGAATAATGTAACTGCAAATATTACAGGACTTCCTAAAGGCGCATGGATTGCGCAAGTACGTACATCAACTTATAATGCAAATGAAGTATTCGTAGTTGCAAATAACTATAGACAAGGTGACTTTGCTCCTTATGTTTTCAGAACAACGGATCAAGGAAAAACTTGGACAAATATTTTAAGTGCTGCAAAAGTGACTGGGTATGCATTATCTGTTATACAGGACATTGCTGAGCCTAATTTATTTTTTGTAGGAACAGAACAAGGGATGTTTGTGAGTTTGGATAATGCGGAAACTTTCCAACAATGGAAAAACGGATATCCATCAGTATCTACTTACGATTTTGCTATTCAAGAAAGAGAAGCAGATTTAGCCATTGCAACATTTGGACGTGCCATGTGGGTATTAGATGATATTCGCCCTTTAAGAAAATTAGCAAAAAATAAAGGAGAAGTCACTGACTTCTTTGTTTCAGCACCACCATCAAGCATTAATGCAACATTTAAAAATTCATCTTATGAGTGGAGCACATGGGGAATGTATGACGGCGAAAATAGACCAGGTGGTTATCCAATTTCTATATTTTTAATGGATTCAATTAAAAGTGTAAAAGTTCAAATAAAAGATGCAAATGATAAAGATGTTAGAAATTTAACTTTTAAAGTGGATTCGGGTTTAACAAAAAATTATTGGAGATATGAGCAAAAAGGAACACGCGGTGCTGGTATGCCTAAATTAGGAGGCGCAGGTGGAGGTGGTGGACGTAGAATGATGTTTAATCCAAGTGCTGGTGGGGATGAAGATAGAGAATACAGAGGAAGAGCTGTTTTAGCTGGAAAGTATAAATTAATTGTTACTGCTAAAAATAAGAAAGATTCTATCTGGTTGGAAGTGAAGGATGACGTTAGAGTTACTAATAAAACAGAGATTGTAAAGAAACAAGACGAAATGATGGCAAAGTTTCAACCAAGTGCAGATAAGTTAAATATGGTAATGGATCAATTGGATGAAGTAGATGCTTTATTATTACAATTGACAGCTGAATGGAAGGATAAAAAAGACAAAGGGTTAGATACATTGAATAAAACACATAAAAAAGTAACTGCAAGTGCTAAAAAGTTACGTGAATTTATCTCAGGTAAACCTCAAGAGAAGCAAGGATATGGAACAGTGGATGTCATTACACCAATGTCAACTATTAGAGCTGCGACCATGTTAATTATTGGTAAAAATACCATCCCTGGTGAGCAAGAAGAACAAAAATTAAAAGATGCCGAGGCTGCAATACGAACTGTAGTTGAAAAAGCAAATGCGTTCTTTGCGAATGAATGGGCTTCCTTCAGAAAATTAGTAGAAGCAACCCCTATTAAAAAATTCAAGGATTACGAAGTCATTAAATAATTTTATCAACGACCCCTTCCCAAACAGGAGGGGTCGTTTTTTTTAATTCCTATTTATTTTATAATTAATACACATGAAAAAAATATTTTTATTTGCCACACTGATTACAGGTTTGTATAGCAGCATTGCGGTGATGGCACAAAAGAAAAAAGTAGCGCAAGTAGTACCTGCGGCGCAAGTAAGTTTAGCAAAGGATCCTATTATTAAGGAGCAATCCTTTCGTTTACTAGGACCCTTCAGAGGCGGAAGAGCAGCAGCTGGTGTTGGCTCCTATTCTGATGTGAATACATTTTATATGGGTGCCACAGGCGGTGGTGTATGGAAAACAATAGATGCAGGAAATAATTGGAAAAATATTTCTGACGGTTATTTTGGTGGTTCTATTGGTGCTATTGCGATAGCGCCATCCAATGAATCAGTGATTTATGTGGGGGAAGGAGAAAACTCAATGCGTGGTAATGTAAGCGAAGGATTAGATGGGATGTGGAAATCAACTGACGATGGTAGAACTTGGAAAAATATTGGATTAAAAGAAGCAAGACATATTGTTCGCCTCATAGTACATCCTAAAAACCCTGATATTATTTGGGCTGCAGTGATGGGTCATTTATTTGGACCCAATGAAACAAGAGGTGTATTTAAAAGTATTGATGGTGGACAAACATGGAAAAAAGTATTGTATGTGAATCCACAAACTGGTGCAAGTGATTTAATTATCGACCCTACTAACCCTGAAACTTTATATGCAGGTACTTGGCAATTAATTCGCACACCTTTTAGTTTAGAAAGTGGTGGCGAAGGATCTGGCTTATATAAAAGTACAGATGGTGGTGAAACTTGGAACTCCATTAAATCCAATAAAGGATTTCCTAAAGGGGTATGGGGTATTACAGGCATAGCAGTAGCAAAATCAAATCCTGATAAATTGTATGCAATCATTGAAAATGCAAAAGGGGGATTATATATGTCGGAGAATGCAGGTAAAACTTGGGCATTAATTAATAGTGATAATAATATTCGTCAAAGAGCTTGGTATTATACTAAGGTATTTGTGGATCCAGCAGATGAAAATAAAGTGTATTGTCCCAACGTAAACTTTATGATGTCAAGTGATGGTGGACGAACCTTTGTTTCAGGAAGAACACCGCATGGCGATCATCATGATTTGTGGATTGATCCTAAAAATGGTAAACGCATGATTGTTGCTGATGATGGTGGCGCGCAAGTAAGTTTAGATGGTGCAAAAAACTGGAGTACAGTAATGAATCAACCTACAGTGCAGGTATATCGCTTAAGTACAGATAATCATTTTCCTTATCGCGTATTAGGTGCGCAACAAGATAATTCTGCATTCAGAATTTTATCAAGCACTTATGGTGCTTACATTGGAGAGAATGATTTTGATGTAACAGCTGGTGGTGAAAGTGGCTATATAGTTGCTGATCCTACGAATAGTGATATTGTTTATGGCGGATCTTATGGTGGTTTAATTACAAGGTATGATCATAAAACTGGCGAGAATAGAGTGATAAATGTATGGCCTGACAATCCAATGGGCGCAGGTGCAGAAGCTATGAAGTATCGTTTCCAATGGAATCATCCAATTTTCTTTTCTCCGCACAATCCTAAAAAATTGTACACAGCAGGTAATCATTTATTTTCTACCGAAAATGAAGGTGCAAGTTGGGATATGTTATCACCTGACTTAACGACCAATGACAAGAGCCGTCAAAAAAGTTCAGGGGGTCCCATCACACAGGACAATACCAGTGTAGAATATTATTGTACCATTTTTACTGCTGCTGAATCACCCTTAGAAAAGGATTTGTTATGGACTGGAAGTGATGATGGTATCATTAATGTAAGTAAGGATGGCGGAAAAAATTGGAAAAATGTAACACCGAAGGATATTCCACAATGGATGATGTGGAACCGTGTTGAAATAGATCCAATCAGAAAAGGAACTGCTTATTTTGCAGGAACGAGATACAAGCTAGATGACTTTACACCTTATTTGTATGTGACGCATGATTATGGGGAAACCTGGGAAAAAATAACGAATGGTATTGATCCAATGCATTTCACAAGAGCGATTGTTGCTAGTCCACGTAAGGCAGGCGTATTATTTGCTGGAACTGAGTATGGATTGTATATATCTGTTAATGATGGAAAAAATTGGGAACCCTTCCAATTAAATTTACCAAAAACACCTATAACAGATTTATTAATTCGTGATCATAATTTAATTGTGGGTACCCAAGGCCGTAGCATTTATATTTTAGATGATTTAAGATTCATTGAGAATCATGATGCTTCAAACGCAACTAAAAACAAAGTGTTTCCAATTGCAAAAACATATCGCGTACCACCACAAATGGGCGGCAGACGCGGTCGTGGTATGATTATGAGTGCGCCGAATAATGTGGGTGCCAACCCGCCTAAAGGGGTGGTGATTAATTATTGGAAAGCGAATACTTCTGATTCAACAAGAGTTATGATAAGCATATTAAATGATCAAAAAAAGGTCATCAGAACATTTAATCAAAATGAGGTAGGCGGACCAAGTACGGAAGCTGGATTCCAAAATTTTGTTTGGAATATGTACCATAAAGAAATTGAAAAGCCGGAGGAAGGTTTGATTCTTTGGAATGGGGCAACCAGTCCAGTATTAGCTGCACCAGGCAACTATTTTGCTAAAGTGATTATTGATAATGATTCGACTGAATTGCCTTTTGAAATTGTAGCGGATCCAAATTACAAAGTAAGTAACGCTGATTTAAAAGCGCAGGAACAATTTTTATTGTCTGTAGCGGATAATTTTAGTGCCATTATGAAAACATTAAAAGGCATTAAAGAAATTAGAACTCAAATTCAAACAGTTCAAAGGAAAACAAAGGATACTAGCTTCCAAAAGCAATCCAATACAATTTTGGCTAGCCTTAAGACGATTGAGGAAGCCTTGCATCAAACCAAAGCGAAGAGCGGACAGGATGTTTTAAACTATCCTATTCGTTTGGATGATAAAATTGCAGGTGTATTTGGATCTGCATCATCAGGTTACACCGCACCAACCAAGCAGGTGCAAGAAACCTTCGTGGATTTAAAAGCGAAAGTGGATGTGCAATTAAAGCTATATAATGATTTGAAAAAAGAAGGCATTAAGGCTTTAAACGAAGCCGTACATAAATTAGGAATTCCAGTGATTGGTAATTAGTAATTTAAAACTATGATACAAAAAAGCGTCCCGAGAAATCGGGACGCTTTTTTTTGTTGGTAGTATATTGGTCCTTTTTTATACCGGATTGCTCAAATGTATAAAGTTGCCTATGGGCTCAAAAAATAAGGTTATTCAAAATCAGTATACAATAAATATTTTTTTCGCATTGTTTTAAATGCCGTTAAGCGGGGTTCCCAACTTTTACGAATCTCCGCTTCTGAAGTACCTGCAATTAATTGCTGCATTAAGGTTGCGTTACCTGCAAGTTTGTTAAAAAAGTAAGCCGTGGGTTCGCCCGATTTAGGACGAATAAAAAAGGAATCCTTTTGTGGGAAGCTTTTATAAATTTCAATAATTAGTGCGATGTCAATTTTATTTTTTGGCGGCGTAGTTTTTGATAAATCCCAGCCATAACATTTTTGTCCATATAATTTTGAACTCATTGCACCTATACGTGGTGCTGGTGTAAAGCTATAGGTTTGACTCGTAATACTTGGATGTCCAATATTTGCAAATGCATTTGGGGTACCTCGGCCTTCACTTAATACAGTGCCTTCGATTAAGCAGGTAGTGGGATACCAGTAAATGGAATTCATACTTGCCAAGTTAGGGGAGGGCGCTACATCCACGGTATACATGGATGTATGTGTGTAGTTTTTATTATGAATAATTGTAAGGGATAAGTTAGCTTTTCCATCTACTACTTTCAACCAATTTTCTCCTTTTAATAATTGTGCATATTCGCCCATGGTTAAACCATACACAGTGGGGATGGCGTTTTTACCAACACCACTTGAATAGGGCGCTTCCAAAACAGGCCCATCTACAAAATGTCCATTGGGGTTGGGGCGATCTAAAATAATCACTTGCTTGTTGTTCGCCATGGCCGCTTCCATATAATATTGTAAGGAGTTGATATACGTATAAAAACGCGTACCTACATCCTGCACATCAAATAACATGATATCTACATCCGACAAATCATTGGCATCGGGCGCACTTTTTTTACCATACAAGGAAACTATTTTAATACCTGTTTTTGGATCTATTTCATCAGATACCTTTTCGCCTGCATCAGCAGTGCCTCTTAATCCATGCTCGGGTGTAAATATTTTTTGTATTTGAATACCCGCAGCCTTTAATGTATCAATTAAATGTTTGCCATTGATGGTGGCAGTTTGATTGGTAAATAAACTAAC
>DOMR01000028.1:27396-28011 GCA_003509845.1 Chitinophagaceae bacterium
CTTTTGCCTTTTAATAAGGGAAAGTATTTTTCCGTTTGGTAAGCACCTGGTAAAATAGGCTTAGTTTTTTGTGCAGTTACGACCAATGAACTGGCAAGCAGTAGGATGCTAACAAATAGACAGCTAATTTTTTTCATATTAAATGGTATCGTTGAAAACACAATTTAGTATAAAAACAAAAGCAGCGATGTGTTTTTTGATTAACTCAGGTATTTGCCCACAATCGGCATACGACGACCTACACCAAAGGCCTTTGGTGAAATGCGAATAATGGGACAAAACTGGTTTCGTTTGTATTCATTATTATTGACCATCTTAAGTGTTCTATCCACCAGCGCATTGTCAAAACCTAATGCTTTTATATCATTCGGGTTGGCGCGTCTTTCAATATATTGATAAAGTATTTGATCCAAAATCGCATAATCAGGTAAACTATCGCTGTCCTTTTGATTCGGTCTTAGTTCTGCACTAGGCGCTTTTGTAATGATATTGGTTGGGATAATTTCTTGATGGCGGTTAATGTATTTGGCTAGCTCATACACTTGTAGTTTATAGCAATCCCCTAAAACACCTAATCCGCCTGCCATATCTCCATACAAGGTACCATAACCGGTG
>DOMR01000138.1 GCA_003509845.1 Chitinophagaceae bacterium
AGGGGATGTTATTGTATTATTAGGTGAACAAAGAAATGATATTGGTTCTTCTGAATATGTAAATAAAATAAGAGGGGTTGAGTTTTCTCAGGCACCTTATTTTGATTTGGAAGAAGAATATAATTTGCAACAATTAGTTGCGGGATTAATTAAAGCAGGAAATGTAAAAAGCGCCCACGATATTAGTGAAGGCGGTTTAATTGTTACTTTATTAGAATCTGCATTTACTAATGATAAAGGCTTTGAGGTGAGTGCAGTTGGAGCTACATTAAGAACGGATGCGTATTGGATGGGTGAGGCACAAAGCAGGGTGGTAGTTTCCTGTGATGCAGCAAATGTTGCAACTATTGAAGCAGCTGCAGCAAAAGCAGGAATAAAATCAGCAGTTATTGGCAAGGTGACTGAATCTGATATTGCAGTGAATGGAGAAAATTGGGGTGGCATAATCGATTGGAAAAACAATTATGATACTGCGATAGAAAAACAATTAGCTAAATAAATTCAATTCATGTCAAAACAACCCACTTTAGTTGTTACAGGAACAGCTGGATTTATTGGTTCCGTTTTTGTTCAATATTTAAATGAACAAGGATTTAATCAATTAATATTAGTGGATGATTTTGGCGTTGAAGCAAAAAGAAATAATTGGGAGCAAAAGCAATTTTTAAAAGTTGTTGAGCGGCAAGCTTTTTTAGAACAACTTCCCAACTTGGATTTCACAATTGATGCTATTATACATTTAGGTGCAAGAACGGATACTACTGAATTTGATTACGCAGTGCATGCCGAATTGAACGTGAAATATTCAAAAGCATTGTGGTTATATGCTAGTGAAAAACAAATTCCATTTATTTACGCATCTTCTGCAGCTACTTATGGTAGCGGGGAGCATGGGTATACGGATAGCCATGAAATACTAGATGAGTTAGTTCCATTGAACCCTTATGGGGTTAGTAAAAATGAATTTGATAAATGGGCGATAGCGCAAACCAATCAACCACCTGTTTGGACGGGTTTGAAATTCTTTAATGTGTATGGTCCAAATGAAGGACACAAGGGCAGAATGGCAAGTGTTATTTTTCATGCATTCAATCAAATCAAAGAATCGGGATTAGTGAAGCTATTTAAAAGTCACCGACCTGATTTCAACGACGGAGAACAATTACGTGATTTTGTATATGTGAAAGATGTTGTAAAAGTAATTGGGTGGATGTTGCATGAAATGTTTGCGCAACAATGGAGTAAAGAAAAAAATGGGTTATATAATTTAGGTACAGGCCAAGCACGTAGCTTTTATGATTTGGCTGCCAATACTTTTACCGCACAAGGTTTACAGCCAAATATTGAATTCATTGATATGCCACTAGATATCAGAGATAAATATCAATACTTTACCGAAGCCAATATGAATAAGCTTCGCGCAGCAGGATACACTGCACCATTTTCAACCTTGGAAGAAGGGGTGGGAGATTATGTTGCCAATTATCTTGTTAAAAAGCAATTGTATTAGTTAAATACAATTTTGTTTCAAAAAAAAGAGAAAGAAATACTATTCTGAGCGAAAATTTGAGCTTGCGATTGAGCGCCGAAGAATATTGATTTTTTCTTTCACACAGAACGTTTTAAAGAAGCCCTTCAAAATAGTTTCATGTAGCTGACTTTGGCTGCGTGCCGCGGAGGCAAATGAAATTCTATTTTGAAGGGCGCATTATTTATTGAAACAATCGTTATTTGGATTAATGCGCTTTTAAAAACGCAATTGCTTTAGCATAAGCATCTTCAGTTGCAGCAGCATTAAAACTTGGATTACTTGGATTGGCAAAACCATGGCCTGCTTCATATCTATTTACAGATAAATTTTTACCCGCCTCTTTCATATTTTTTTCAAAATCATTCACCACTGCAGGAGAAGGGCTTTGGTCTTTATTTCCAAAGAAACCAATGATATCACATTGGATCGATTTTAATTTATCCATATTTGTTTCAGGGCGACCATAATACATCACGGATCCTTTTGCTTGTGGTCCAGCAAGAATAGCTGTTTGTAAACTCCACATACCACCAAAACACCAACCCACACTGTATATGGCAGCTTTATTCCCTGCATATTTAATAGCACCTTGAACAATAGCAGTCATTCTTTCCATATTGGCGCCGCGCATTAATTTCATGGCACTGTCTGGTGTTGCAGCCACTTTTCCATCATACATATCCACTGCAATTACATTCACATTACCAAGGTCGGTATAATATTTATCTGATTCTATTTTTACATTGTCATTCAAACCCCACCATTCTTGAATTACAATTAAATATTTATTGGTTTTCTTTTTAGCAGGGATAAAATAAGCATAAGCTTGTTTGCCGTCGGCTGCATCAAATTCAATCATTTTGCCCAATAAATTTTCTGGATGCACCACCAAAGGGTTCGGGTGCATTGCCGCAAAAGCGGGGGTGCTTGCCTCCATTTGATAGGCTTGTTGTGTTTCCATATTGAGGCATTCAATCACCTCTTTTTTATCAACGGGGGGATGTTGGTTTTTGGACCATTGCCAGCTCAATAAACTAGCGGCAAAAAGAAGGGCCAAAGTAGAATAAATTAGTTTTTTCATTTTATTTTAGTTGTTTTTAGTAAAGATGTTCACTTTTAAATAACACTTATAAACATTTTTTGTTGGGCGTATAGGATCATTTTTTTCCACCCAATTTTTGGTGTAGGTTTGTATGACCTCTAAGAATTTTTCCAAATAAAGATAGGTCCTAATAAGTAAATTAACCATTTTGAGACTGGTTTATACACAATAGTATTTTGCTATTGGGTGTATGCTATTTTCAAAAAAGAAGCAATAATAATATGGCAAAGTATGTATTTGTAACCGGGGGTGTAACGAGTAGTTTGGGTAAGGGCATTATTGCCGCTTCATTGGCTAAATTATTGCAAGCCAGGGG
>DOMR01000096.1 GCA_003509845.1 Chitinophagaceae bacterium
ACATATTCTTCCAAGTCTTTTACAACTTCAGGATAAGTGCTTTCTTTTTCAATGCCGAGAATTTTCACAGCCCTTAAATAAGCCATCTTGGTATCAAGTGTCACTCTGCCAATAGGTTGGTAGGATTCTAAAGTGGATGTAGTGAAATTTGAATCTGGTAATTCCTTTAATAATATCGCCCCCATTTTTTTTATAGCATTGCTTGCCATTTTAATATATTGCAAAGCACCTAAGTCGTTTTCTGCAACATTAATTTCATTAGCTGTTTGTTTCCAAATCAAATAAGTATCTTTTTCTTTTGCATTTAATTGGTTGGTGTCAATTTGTTTTCCATCATAGACGTTTTTGTATCGATGATAAATCCTTGTCATTTCAGCGGCAGCTTTGTCAATATTACGTCCATCCTTTCCGCCTAAAAAATTCCAACCATGTAGGTCATCTACATAGCCATTTTTATCATCATCCACATTGTTGTTTGGAATCTCTTTTGCATTTGTCCAAAGTAAATTTTTCAATGCAACGTGATTGGTATCAATTCCGCCATCAATTACGGCAACGATTACCGGACTTGCTTTTTGTGGTAGGGTAGCTATTAATTTATAAGCTTTATGTAAACTAATGCCATGCACGGAGTCAGTAGCGTAATCCTTCCAATGCCAGTTTTGGCTGGCTTGTCCAATAACTAATTGATGGGAGATGACGCATAAAAATAATACGAAAGTAAAACGCATATACTAGATAAATTATAAAATGCTTAATTAGGAATTTTTAATTTTTTCAATGGTGTTCGTTGTTGAAAATCCTTCAATGATAGGGTTGATGATTACTTTTCCTCCATTTGCAATGACTTCCTTGGCGCCTACAATAGTTTCAATGGTGTAATCGCCACCTTTCACTAAAACATCAGGTAATAAACTACTAATCAATTCCAAGGGGGTATCTTCTTCAAATATCACTACCATATCTACCAACAATAAATTTGCTAAAATTAAAGCACGATCATGGGTGTTATTTATTGGACGTTCTGGACCTTTTAATCTTTTTACACTATCGTCACTATTTAGCCCTACAATTAAGAAATCTGCTTCCTTTGCAGTTTCCGCCAAGGAATATAAATGTCCGGGATGTAAAATATCAAAACACCCATTGGTAAATGCAAAAGTTTTGCCCAATACTTTACCTGCAGAGATGGCTTTTTTTGCATCTGCAACCGTTTTTATTTTTTGTTGTATGGTTTCAACTAATCGCATATTACTTTGCTTGTTTGTTGATAAAAGGTAGCATAATTAAAGCGAGTCCGCCTAATACAATTACAATAATAACTTGTGAAAACCATTGTAAGGTTCCATTCGCTAAACCAATGGTGTATTCAATACCATTTAATTCTAATACTTTGGCCATGAAGTAAGCATAGGCACCAATGCCACCAGGTGTGATAATCATGCCGATACTTGCATATGCTAAACAACTAATTGCAGTAGAAAAAGAACTCGCAGTTCCTTCTGTCCCATACAATCCAATATAGGTAGCTAATAAATACAAAAACCAAATACTAAAGGAATAAAAAAAGAATAAATTATGTTTCTTCAATTTGGTCGCACTGATTACACCTTCCCAGATTCCTTTGATAATTTTTTTAATAGGGTTGAGGATACTTTCAAATTTATCTTTGAGTGTAAAAAATAAAATTAAAGCTACGATTACTAAAAAAGCAACAATACCTAAGATGATAAATAAATTATTATTTGAAGGGGTGGGTGCGTTGCCACCGTTTTGCAATTGTTGCCAGCCTGCTTCAATGACATTAAATTGTAAAGTAAGTGCTAATAGAAATACAATGCCAAGGCTAATCACATCAAAGGCTCTTTCTGCTACAATCGTGCCCACAATTTTTTCAGCGGGCACTTTTTCATATTTTGCCAGCAAAGTGCATTTTAAAACCTCCCCTAATCTAGGGATGGCTAAATTGGCTAGGTAGCCAATAAGCACGGCTAAAAAAGTGTTCATGATGGAGGGTTTGTATCCCAGAGGTTCCATGATCAATCTCCAGCGTAGGGCCCTAATAAAATGAGATAAGCCTAAAATGAAAAATATAGGGATAATTAGCCAAAATTTTGATTTCGCCAAAGCCTTGGTAAATTTGTCCCATTCTTGTGGCGGAATTTGATGTAAACTCCACCAAATCAGCAATATGCCAATCAAAAAGAAGAATCCTATTTTTAAAAATTTGGCCATAATTGGGGTTGAATTTTCCTTTCTTCTGCAAAATACGACCATTTGTTAAGATATGCGTTGGCCGAGGCGGTTTTATTACTGTTTTTTGTGGTTTCTTAAAGTCCTTGGTTTTATGTAACTTCGCAGACTCAAAGATGGTTCTGAGTTAAATTCAAAATGAATGTCTGAAAAAAAACGAATCTTATATATCGCCACAGAAATGTCGCCCTATTTGGAGCTGACCGAATTTGCGGAGGTAATCAATAAGCTCGCAATTAAAAGTAATGACAGTGGTTTAGAAGTACGTTGTATTATGCCAAGATTTGGTGTAATCAATGAGCGCAGACACCGTTTACATGAGGTAGTTCGGTTATCTGGGATCAATGTGCAAGTTGACGGGGATGATTATCCATTACAAATCAAAGTGGCGTCCTTGCCGAATGCAAGGTTGCAGGTGTATTTTCTAGAAAACGAGGATTTTTTCAAAAGAAAGCAAATTTTTCATGATGAAAATGAAAAATGGTTTGACGATAACGCACTTCGCACCATCTTCTTTT
>DOMR01000128.1:0-1955 GCA_003509845.1 Chitinophagaceae bacterium
GATAAAACATTTGAATACGCAAAAAAATGTGGTGTAAATATGATTGTAGGCGTTCCTAATTATGACTTAATTGAATACGCAGAACAAAAAGTGAAGGAGTATGATATTAAACTAGCCATACATAATCATGGACCTGAGGATGCCTTATATCCCGCACCTGGAGATGTATATAATCGTGTTAAAAATTTAGATGCAAGAATGGGTATGTGTATTGATATTGGGCATTCTTTGCGCGCTGGTACATTACCTGAAAAAGCGATTCGCGACTTTAAGGATCGTTTATTTGATTTGCATATTAAGGACATTAATACGGCAGCAAAAGAGGGAAAAGGAATTGAGTTTGGTCGCGGTGTAATTAATTTTGGCGCAGTCATTGAATCACTACGTAAAGTTAAATATACAGGGATATGTAGTATCGAATATGAAAAAGATATGTCAGATCCTTTGCCAGGAATTGCAGAGTCAGTGGGTTATTTCAAAGGAAGAATGGCTGCGGAAGATTAATATAAAATCAGCTATCAAATATTAGCAATCAATTTTGTATCGATACATTGGTAGGCAAAAATAGAAACAGTATTCACTAAAAAGTCTTATCCTTCATTGGGTAGGACTTTTTTATTGGGTATGGCCCCAGCGATAACTTTTATTGTCAATGCCTGCCAAATCTAACATTCTATTGACCACCGTCATGGCTATTTCTTCCATTGTTTTAGGCTTGCTATAAAAGCTTGGTGTTGCAGGACAAATAATACCACCCGCTAATGTGATGGTTTCCATATTTTTAATATGAATTAAATTATACGGTGTTTCGCGCGCTACTAAGATGAGTTTTCTTCTTTCTTTTAATATCACATCGGCCGCGCGCGTAATTAAATCATCGCTTATTCCTGATGCGATACGCCCTAATGTACCCATGCTACAAGGGACCACAAACATGATATTGTATTGCGCTGATCCTGATGCAAAAGGGGCATTGAAATCATTTTTTTGATAAAAAGTAAAAGGGTATTTAGTATAATCTTTATTATCTAATTCTGTTTCCCATACCATTTTTGCATTATCGCTCATTACCACACCCACTGATTCGTATTGTTCATTTAGTGGGACTAGTGCGTCCATCAAACATTTAGCATAAATAGCACCGCTTGCACCTGTTATCGCAATAATTATCTTATTCATATATCAATAACAATTAAAGTTGCAAATGGTTCTGCGTGGTGAAATAAATATTAAACAATTTGTTGGGAGGATTCCCTAATATGTAGCGTGGACTGCAAAACAATATTTTCATTGGGAATGTAGGTCTTGTTTTTGTCTAGGTATTTGAACATCACTTCCGCTGCGGTTTTACCAATATTATAAGCAGGTTGCGTGATGGTGGAAAGGGAAGGGCTTAATAAGGAGGCAGTTTCAAGATTGGAAAAACAAATTATTTTCACCTCTTTAGGGATATTGATATTTAATTCTCTACAAACTTGATAGGTGGTGATGGCTAGTTTTTCCACGGAAGCAAAAATACCATCTGGTTTATTTTTTCCACTCAAAAGTTTTTTTATAAGATCGTAGTTTATCTCATCATCATTACCGCATTTTACAACTCGTTCCGGTTTGGCTTCCATATTATTTTTATGCAATTCCTCTAAATAGCCACTTTTTCTTTTTTGCATTATTGAAATGTCATCACCTAATGATAAAAAGGCAATATCCTTACATTCATTTTCAATTAAATGTTTGGTTGCATTGATGCCGCTAATATAATCATCGGTCGTAACTTTAGCAGTTTCAATTTCATGACAAATACGATCAAAGAATACAATAGGGATGCCCTTTTGTTGAAAATCAGATAAGTGGGTTTGATTGTTGGTATTCATCGTCACTGACATCAAAACACCATCCACTCTTTTATTTTCCAAATGCTTCATGATCCCTTTTTCCTTTTCAATATCTTCATGCGT
>DOMR01000128.1:2143-3946 GCA_003509845.1 Chitinophagaceae bacterium
CCAAAACGCGTAATTTGGTGGCATCCCCAATTTCATGACTATCCCGTAAGGCCTTTGATACCGTTGAAATGGAAAGGTTCAATATTTTTGCTAATTGCTTTAAATTGACTGCTGCCATGGAGTTTGTGCGATATTTTACTTGTGACCACCTAATTAAATGCCAATTTACTAAAATAACTACATCGTTTGCGTAAATATTATCGTTTTCTTATTTTTTTGTCGATTGAATAATTCCAAATTTGTCTAAAATATAGTAATTTTCAAATTAGTTAATTGGCTTTTTGTGCTTGCATTAAGTGAAGGTATCTCCGCACTTAACTTATTGTATTTGAACAATATAGAAACAATTAATTAAATCATTTGCTTGTTTGGTCTCTTTTTTATTTAGATAATTTTATCTTTTAAATTGGGGATCATAAATGAAGTAAAAATTAAAGATGTTTTTAAAATTTTAAATTATAAAAAATGGGACAATCGGACATGTTTAGTTTGCAAGGAAAAGTAATTGTGGTTACTGGAGGTACTGGTGTATTAGGCGCTGGTTTTGTCAAAGGTATTGCAACACAAGGTGGGATTCCAATTATTTTGGGTCAAAATACGGAAAAAGGAAATGAGCGAGTAGCAGAAGTGAAAGCGAATGGAGGGGATGCGCATTTTATTTCGGTGAATGTATTAGAAGAAGCTCAATTGGTTTCAGCAAAAAATGAAATTTTAGGGAAATATGGTAAAATAGATGGCTTAGTGAATGGCGCTGGAGGAAATATACCATCGGGTGTTTTACAGCCAACCGAAGATGTTTTCAATTTGAATATTGATGGAATGAAAGATGCCTTGGTGCTTAATTTATGGGGCACCATTATTCCAGTTCAAGTATTTGGACCTGAAATTGCAAAAACTGGCAATGGAAGTATCGTCAATATTTCATCGGTGAGTTCTAAACGTGCCATTACAAAAGTATTGGGTTATAGTATGGGTAAGGCGGCTATTGATATTTATACCAAATGGTTTGCAATTGAAATGGCCAATCGTTATGGTGATAAAATAAGAATCAATTCCATCATGCCTGGTTTTTTTCTTACAAGTCAAAATAAAACTTTATTAACCAATGAAGATGGTTCTTATACAGACCGAGGCAATGCGATTATTAGAAATACACCTTACAAAAGATTTGGCAAGCCAGATGAATTAATAGGCGCCTTGGTGTGGTTATTAAGTGACGCGTCAAAATTTGTGACGGGTATGGATATTGGCGTGGATGGTGGATTCACCATTAATAGTGGGGTATAAAAATTGTATACATTGAATGATGACATGAATAATATTTTGAAGTCGGTCATTTAATTTTACAAATATTTGTTGAGATTGTATTTGATTAAATTATAAAAGTTGAATTAAAATAATGGGACATCATTTTTACCCTTCATATGGGAATGTAAAAAACAGAATGGAACAAACCATGCGCTGGTATGGGCCTAACGATCCAGTTTCTTTATCAGATATCAGACAAGCTGGCTGCACTGGCGTTGTTACTGCATTACATCATATTCCGAATGGGGATGTTTGGACAGTGGAGGAAATTCAAAAAAGAATTGATTTGGTGGCTGCGGCTGGATTAAAATGGTCAGTGGTTGAAAGCTTGCCTGTGCACGAGTCTATTAAAACACAAGTCGATGGCTATTTGCAAATTATTGAAAACTATAAAATCAGTTTAAAAAATCTTGGACAATGCGGCATCAATATTGTGACTTATAATTTTATGCCTGTCATGGATTGGACAAGAACTAATTTAGAATATCCTATGCC
>DOMR01000204.1 GCA_003509845.1 Chitinophagaceae bacterium
GGATTTGAGCAATATGATGGTCGCAGAGGATCAAGTAATACCAACGATTTAAGAGGAAAGGTGTTGCGTATCAAAATAAATCCAGATGCTTCTTATTCAATTCCTGAAGGAAATCTTTTTAAACCAGGTACGCCAAAAACAAGACCTGAAATTTATACCATGGGCGCAAGAAACCCATATCGTATTTCTGTTGACAGAAAAACAGGTTTCTTATATTGGGGCGATGTTGGACCAGATGCTGGTGGAGATAAGTTTGAAGAAAAAGGACCTCGTGGTTATGATGAATTAAATCAAGCACGTAAAGCAGGTTATTTTGGATATCCTTTATTTATTGGAGGCAATTATCCTTATCGACAATTTGATTATGAAACAGGGGTAGTGGGTGACTTTTTTGATCCTAAAAAACCATTAAACTTATCAAAAAATAATACGGGGTTAACTGAATTACCACCAGTCAGTCCGGCATTTATTTGGTACCCCTACGCCATCTCTACTGAATTTCCTGAAGTGGGTTCAGGGGGACGAAACGCAATGGCAGGGCCCGTTTATCATGGCGAATTTTATCCGAAAGAAACGAGATACCCTGAATATTTCAATAATAAGCTATTGTTTTATGAATGGATTAGGGGCTGGTTAAAAATGGTATCCATGGATGCAGAAGGAAATTATCAGCAAATGGACGCATTCATGCCCAACACGAAATTTAATAGTCAAATTGATATTGAAGTTGGACCTGATGGAAGATTTTATGTTTTAGAATATGGTAGCGGCTGGTTTACAAAAAATGCTGACGCTGCAATTTCAAGAATTGATTATAATGGAGGCAACAGAGCGCCTAAAGCAAAAATAAGTATCAATAAATTATCGGGCACACTTCCATTCACTATTCAAGCAGATGCAACGGGATCTATTGACGCTGACAGTGATCCACTAACTTATGTTTGGAGTTTTGGTAATCAAATTAAAACAACGAAAACGCCAGCTACACCATTTACATTTACAAAAGCAGGTGAATATGCGATATCTGTGGCAGTAAAAGATACCAAGGGTGCTGTAACAAAAAGTGAAGTAATAAAAGTTTACGCAGGAAACGAATCACCAAAGGTGGAGGTTAATTTAACAGGCGGCGATCACTTTTATTTTCCTGGCAAACCAATTGCCTATGCAGTAAATGTAAAAGATAAAGAAGATGGATCTACAGAGAAAGGCGGCATTGACAATAAATCAATTTATGTAAAAGTAGATTATTTAAGTAGTCCAGATAAAGCACAGGTAGTAGGCCATCAGGTGATGACTGCAATTATGGAAGGAAAAAATTTAGTGGCAACACTTGATTGTAAAGCCTGTCACAAAGAAAATGAAAAATCAGTAGGCCCATCATTTGCAATGATTTCGGATAAATATAAAAATGATTTGAAAAATAAAACCTACTTATCCAACAAAATAATTAAAGGTGGAGGTGGCGTTTGGGGTGAAGTAGCCATGGCTGCACATCCTAGTTTAAAACAAGAGGAGTTAGATTTAATTGTTGATTACATTTTAAGTGTTAATAAAAAGAAGGAAGTTTCCTTGCCTGCAAAAGGTACTATTGCAGCAACTGCAGAAAATATGGGTGCAGGAAATTTAATGCAAATCACTGCAAGCTATACGGATAAAGGTGGTGCAGGTATTAAACCATTAAGTGCAACTAATAGCATTACATTACGTAGCTCATTAATTAATATGCCAAGCAACAATGCAACTACAAGAGTTGATGTTAAAGGCTGGAGAGAACACAGAGCTGCATTTTTAAGTGGTGAAGATGGCTGGTTAGAGTTTTCAAATATTAATTTAGATGGAATAAAAGCAATTGATTTCTCTTATGGCATTCCACAACAGCTAGATAAAGGATATGTAGTTACTTTATTCCAAGATGAGCCTACGCCTGGCAAAGGAAATAAAAATGTAATTGCGGAGCTTAAAATGGAAAATTATAAAGGGACTTTATTTAGCACCCAAACATTGCCATTGCAAAATGTGAAACCCGGTGATCATAAATTATTCTTAAAAATAGTAAGAGTCAATAAAGAAGAAGGA
Source organism: Chitinophagaceae bacterium (assembly GCA_003509845.1). Taxonomy (GTDB): domain Bacteria; phylum Bacteroidota; class Bacteroidia; order Chitinophagales; family Chitinophagaceae; genus Sediminibacterium. Next base: position 2,077 of record DOMR01000204.1, read on the forward strand.
CACCGCTTAGCGGTTATTTCCTTGAAGTTGATTCCGAATTAATAATAAAGCTAAGTAGGAATTATATAAAGAAGCCGCCCCGAATTATCGGGGCGGCTTCTTTGTTTTAGATCAAACTAATAAAATAAATTTATATAATTTTCATAAACTACACTTTATAATATTGCTCCCATCCTTTGCGTGGAGGAGCACCTAATAACATTTCATTGGCTAACTTATTATTAGTGATCTTTTTAGTTTTTCTATCAAACTTAATGGTCGTATTTAAATGTTGCGAGATAACTCCTAAGCAAAATACTTGACTTAATGGTCCTGCAATTTCAAATGGCGAGCGTGTTTTTTCTTCACCCTTACAAGCTTTTAAAAAGTTAGCATAGTGATTAGAAGGGCTCACTGGTACGTCCGGAAGTTTTCCTGCCATATCTTTCGCCTTATCTTCTGGAATAATATAAAGTTGTGCACCATGTGATCCACCTTTAAAAGTTAAATCCTTGCCATAAATAATTTTACCGGGATTAAAACGAGGCGCTTTTGCTTTGCCATTTTTAGGCGGTGGGATATTTGGATCTGGTGCCATTGGATCACCATACCCTTCTGGGAATGGCGGAATATTATTTACACCATCATACCAAGTAATATCGCAAGCTGGCATTCCTTTACGCTCAGGGAACTTAAATAAAATAGTAGAATCATTAGGATAGAAGAACTGGTTATGTCCTTCCGCTTTTAGCATACTCACTTCCGTAGGTAAACCTAAGTCCAAAAACTGATGAGCAGTATCAATAATATGCGCACCCCAATCACCCAAAGTGCCCATACCAAAATCATACCAACAACGCCATTGACCATTCACAAAATCATGGTTGTAATCATGCTCCTTCACTAC
>DOMR01000010.1 GCA_003509845.1 Chitinophagaceae bacterium
CTCAAAAGGATTTTCCTGAATTCGGCATGAAGCCATTAGCATTGCACTATACTACTTTAACGAAGTACGATGAAACATTTAAAAATGTACAGGTAATTTTTGAAAATGATAATTTAGTCAATACACTGGGCGATATACTAGCACAAAATAATAAAAAACAAATTCGCATTGCTGAAACTGAAAAATATCCGCATGTAACTTTCTTTTTTAATGGTGGTCGCGAGGTTCCTTTTGAAGGGGAAACTCGCATCATGGCATCCTCACCAAAAGTAGCTACTTATGATTTACAGCCTGAAATGAGCGCCAATGAATTAACTGAAAAATTATTACCTGAAATAAATAAAGGGGAAGCCGATTTTATATGCTTGAATTTTGCCAATGCGGATATGGTAGGACATACGGGTATATTTAGCGCTGTAGTAAAAGCAGTAGAAACCGTAGATAGTTGTGTTGAAAAAATTGTAACTGCTGGTTTACAAAATGGGTATACTTTACTAGTAACCGCAGATCATGGGAATGCCGATTACATGATCAATGAAGATGGCTCACCCAATACAGCACACACTTTAAACTTGGTTCCCTTATTTTTAGTTGACCAAAATTGGAAGGGTACATTGAAGTCAGGGAAATTAGGCGATATCGCGCCAACGATACTTAGCTTAATGGGTTTACCCATTCCTTCGGAAATGACTGGAAATGTGTTAACTTAACAGCATAAAACTACTCCTATGATAAAGAAAATTATACTTGCCCTTGTTGTTTTATTAGCAATAGCACAAGTAGTTCGCCCAACCAAGAATAATTCCCGTGATACACAAAAAGATATTTCTACTTTGTACCCGATGCCAGATGATGTTAAGGTGATCGTAAATAAAGCATGCGCAGACTGTCACACAAATAATACCAACTATCCATTTTATGCAAACATACAACCCATTGCTTATTGGTTAGAAGATCATGTAAAAGACGGAAAGCGTCATTTTAATTTTAATGAATTTGCGAGTTATAGAATTGCAAAACAAAATCACAAATTAGAGGAAGTGATTGAGCAAATAAAGGAAGGAGAAATGCCCTTGTATTCTTATACATTAATTCACAAAGAAGCAAAATTAACTGAGGCAGAAAAAGCAACTTTAATCAATTGGTGTCAAAGCATCATGGACTCTTTAAAAGCAAATTACCCAGCGGATAGCTTGGTGATGAAAAAAAATCCTACGCCAGCAAAATAGGTTTTGATAAAATATGAAAATTGTAAAAGCGACTTATTTGATATCAAGTCCTAGTTTTGACCTATGTCCTAAATTAAATTTGCCTGAATATGCATTTATAGGACGAAGTAATGTTGGAAAATCATCCATCATTAATGCCTTGTGTCAACAAAAAAATTTAGCGAAAACATCGGGTACGCCTGGTAAAACACAGCTAATAAATCATTTTGAAATTATTAGTAACAGTGTAGCCAAAGGGAAACAAGACAAATGGTATATCGTTGATTTACCCGGCTATGGCTTTGCAAAAGTATCCCAAAGCAGTCGTCGCCGTTGGGAACAAATGATTGAAAACTATTTAAGAAAAAGAGAAAACCTCAATCGCGTATTTGTTTTGATTGACAGTAGACATAGTCCACAAAAAATAGATATTGAATTCATCGAGCAACTAGTTCAATGGGAAATCCCCTATACCGTCATCTTTACAAAATCAGATAAGGAAAAGCCAGGTGTGGTTGCCAGAAATGTAAAATCATTTTTTGAAATACTCAACGAAAAATTACAATTTTTACCACAAGGATTTGTTACTAGTGCTGAAAAAAAGACGGGCACCGATGAGGTACTCGCGTGCATTGATCAATACAATAAGCTAGTAGCCGAAGGATAATAACTAATTGACCGCTTTGTCTGCACAGCAACTACTTGCAAATGCTTCTGGCTTTGCTTTAAATGCAAATCCCATTCCCAGAATATAACCCATTGCTTCCTTCAATGCATCATTGCTTTTAAACTGTGGATTGGTATTAATATCTGCATGCACTTCCATTTCAACATTATATTCGATAAATAAATCACATAACTCATAGGCAATTTCAATACTCTTAGCTACTTCGGCCAACATGCGCTCCTTTAGATGAAATTTTTGTGTGGATTTATCATTGTGAATGTACATAAAGCCCCCATTGTGTTCTCTTAAAAAAACAATGACGGTTGCAAATTCTGTTATATTCGCTTTTACTTGACTATCTGTGCCAATGCAAACTTTTAGTTTCGTTTTTTTTAGCGACTCGGCAATAATTGCCTGCCTTACTGCTTCCTTAATGGGAAGCGCTATTGTTTCTCCAGTAAATTTTCTCCAAAGCATAATATCATATTTTACTTTTTTGAACCATGTGCGTGTAAGTAAATTACCGTATTCATAGCGTTTGCCCAATATTACTCATCCCCAGTTTTCAACAACAAGTGGATAAGCCCCAATTTTAACTAAAACCGATTAAGTTTAATTACCTTTGCTCCTCGAACAATTTGACAGTTATGAAGATATTATTACAATATTTGAAGCCATACAGACCCTTGGTTTTATTGGCCTTTATCCTTGCAGGCATCAACCAAACCTTTTCACTTTTTGACCCAATGATTTTTGGGAAATTAATTGACGAATTCGCAAAAAGTCCCCTTATTGATCAAAATGGAGCCGCCCGAACCCAATCTCAATTTATGTGGGGGGTAAGTAATATGCTTTTGTTATTGGTAGGTACCGCAATGGTAAGTCGTATTGCTAAAGCGTTTCAGGACTATGTAGTGAATGTAATTATACAAAAATTTGGGGCTGCTTTATTTACAGATGGATTAAAACATTCCATGCAATTACCCTATCAATCATTTGAGGATTTACGCAGTGGTGAAACCTTATCCATTTTAACCAAAGCAAGAACGGATTGTGAAAAATTTATTGGCTATGTGGTTAATGTGCTTTTTGGCATCATTGTAAGTGTGGTTTTCGTATCTATTTATGCAACCCGATTACATTGGTCCATCATCCCTATATACATGGGCGGCGCAAGTATGATTGCCTATGTTACCAATTTATTAAGTAAGAAAATTAAATCGATTCAAAAAAACATTGTAAAGGAAACCACTACCCTTGCTGGTACGACCACTGAAAGCTTAAGAAATATTGAGCTTGTAAAAAGTTTAGGGTTGACCAATCAAGAAATTCAAAGATTAAATAATAATACCTATAAAATATTAGCACTCGAACTTAGAAAAGTAAAAAATATCAGGTCCCTTAGTTTTATTCAAGGTACCATGGTGAATTTTTTAAGACAGGTTATCACATTCACTTTGATGTGGCTTATTTTTAAACAAATCCTAACCGTTGGGCAATTAATATCATTGCAGTTTTATAGCTTTTTTATTTTTGGACCATTACAGGAAATTGGTAGCATCATTATGAGCTATCGAGAAACAGAGGCTTCCTTAAATAATTTTAATACGCTAATGCAAAAACCTATTGAGCAGGTTCCAACAAATCCGGTTGCCATTGGTGAAATAAATAATTTATCTTTTAAAAGTGTTGGATTTCAACATCAAACTGCCAACTTCAAAGCGATTGATGACATTAGCTTTGATGCCAAAATTGGAGAAACAATCGCATTCGTTGGTCCATCAGGCGCAGGCAAAAGCACTTTGGTTAAACTACTCGTAGGCCTTTACCAGCCGCAGGAAGGTGAAATATTGGTGAATGAGGTCAACACCAATAAGATTGACATGGGTGTTCTCCGTAATCAAATAAGTTTTGTTACGCAAGACACACAACTATTCGCAGGAACCATTAAGGAGAACTTAGCCTTTGTAGCACCCAATGCAACCGAGGAAGAAATGTTGATCGCCCTAGAAAAAGCAAGTTGTAAAAATATTTTAGACAAAGGAGGTGATGGACTTGCCACTTTAATTGGCGAAGGCGGTTTGAAATTAAGTGGTGGTGAAAAACAAAGACTCTCTATTGCTCGAGCATTATTAAGACACCCGCATTTATTAATATTTGACGAAGCCACTTCCAGCTTAGATAGTTTAACAGAAGAATCTATTACAGATACCATTCGAAAATTATCTGCAGAGCGCGCGCAAATCACTATTATGATTGCACACAGATTAAGTACCATTATTCATGCAACCAAAATATATGTACTTGAAAAGGGACAGATTATTGAAAAGGGAACGCATGAATCCTTACTATTAGAAAAAGGATTGTACTATGCTATGTGGCGTCAACAAATTGGAGAACGACGCGCTGCAATATAAAATAAGCGACTACTCTCTTTCAAACTTTTTACGCAGGTATTCCATCACTGATGGATCCTCGAGTCCTTCCATATCGCTTAACTCCAGCTCAATTGCCTTGGTACTTAATCTTATTTCAATGAAGGAAAGAAAGATGGAGATAGAAAAGGTGATTAAGCTTACTGCAAAAATGAATTTGGCTATTGCTTGATATTCTATGAATATAAAAAACATGCATAATATGGATGACAACAAAGTTGCAACCCCGTAAGTTTGCATATTTTGTATCAACTTAATCCTATATTTTAGATTTTTTATTTGCCCAAAAATGATATGCCTTTGTTCAATAAGCTGGTACTTTTCGTGCAACATCCTTACCCGATTGGATAAGGCTAAAAAACGATTGGTATAGGCCAACATGATCAAGCTGATGGCTGGGAAAAGAAGGGCAGGTATATTTACAGATAATTCCATAGCACAAAAATATAAAGTATTTTTGTGAACTCAGCACCCAATATGGAAAAAGCAAGTTTTAAAGAAATTCAGGGCAGTTTACCTAAGGAGCCTGGCATTTATCAATACTTTGATGATAAAGGCAAATTGATCTATGTAGGTAAGGCTAAGAATATAAAGAACAGGGTGAGCTCTTACTTTCTGTCCGGACAACAAAATGCCAAAACAACGGAGTTGGTGCAAAAAATCAAGGACATCCGCTTTACGATTGTCAATTCAGAACATGATGCTTTTATTTTAGAAAATGAATTAATTAAAAATTATCAGCCTAAGTATAATATCAATTTAAAGGATGATAAATCCTATCCTTATATCGTTATTAAAAATGAAAAATTTCCAAGGGTGTTTTTAACGAGGCGTAAATTTAAAGATGGGTCTACCTTTGTGGGACCCTTTACCCATATTCTTGCTGTGCGTGAGCTCATGAATCATATCAAACAAACCATTCCATTAAGAACTTGTACCCTACCCTTGACTAAAAAAAATATTGAGCAAGGAAAGTTTAAAGTTTGTTTAGAGTATCATTTAGGTAATTGTTTGGGTCCCTGCCAAGGCTTTCAAGATGAAACATCCTATGATAATTCAATTCAACAGGTACAGCATTTATTAAAAGGGAATGTAAAATTAGTAGTGCAGGACTTAAAACAAAAAATGAAGTTGGAAGCAAGCGCGATGGATTTTGAAAAAGCAGAATTTACCAAGCGTAAAATTGAACAACTTGAAAATTACCAAACAAAATCGGTGGTCTACACCAAAAGCCTTGCGCCAATAGATGTGTTTAGTATTGCATACGACCAAGAACAGGCTTATGTGAGCTATCTGATGATTAAGGATGGGAAAATAATTCAAACGCATATTTTACCACTTAGTGTTCCATTAGAGGAAGCGAAAGAAACCATCCTCGCCTTTGCCATCCACCACTTTAGAAACAATATGCATTCGACTGCGCAGGAAATAGTGGTGCCCATTGAACTTACCGAAAAAGAGCCCAATGTAAAATACACGATCCCAAAAGCAGGTGACAAAGAACAACTACTCGCTTTATCCCAAAAAAATGCCGACTACGCTTTAAAAGATTGGAAGTATAAGCAATTGCTTTTAAAAACAGCAGGCGCCCCTTCTGATAATATTATTTTGCAGGAACTAAAATCAGTTTTATACCTGAATGAAATTCCACTACACATTGAATGTTTCGATAATTCAAATATTCAAGGCGCCTATCCGGTATCCGCAATGGTTTGTTTTAAAAATGGCTTACCCAGCAAATCAGATTATCGCCATTTTAATATAAAAACAGTTGTAGGTATTAATGATTTTGCCAGCATGAAGGAATCTGTATTCAGAAGATACACCAGTGTCCTTGAAAAAAAATTACCCCTGCCACAACTGATTATTATTGATGGCGGTAAAGGACAACTCAATGCAGCATTGGAAGCCATGACCGCGTTAGGTATTCAGGATAAAGTGACCATGGTAGGATTAGCCAAAAATTTAGAGGAATTATTTTTTGTATATGACCAAGACTCCATCAAGCTTAACTGGAATAGCGAGGCACATAAATTGATTCGTCAAATTAGAGATGAAGTACACCGTTTTGGTATTCAATTTCACCGACTAAAGCGATCCAAAGGTGCTTTAGAAAATAGCATGGATCATATTACTGGTATTGGGCCCAAAACTAAAGAAATGCTGCTTCTTTATTTCAAGTCAGTGAATAAAATAAAAGCTGCCAGCCCAGAACTATTAACTGAAATTATAGGCGCAAAAAAAGCGGCTATTTTAGTAGCCGCTTTTAATAAGTTAGATTAATACACCCATCGATCCTGTTCGTAATCAAATATTTTTTGTCTGATTTTTTCTCCTTCTTGTAGTCTTCTTAATGGATCTTTATAAATAGCATTCAACAGCTTGTCGTTATAGTTATCAATACTTGATTTAACGATATAACTATTAAAGTACCTGCTTTCAAATAATTCTTCCCAAGTAATTCTAGTAGAAATATTTTTTGGATTGTACACTTCATTTTTAGCTAGGCTGGTTCTTAATTCAGGATAATACAACCAAAATAAAGTACGCTTCACTGGCTTATTGTTAATCACGATGGTCGCCACTGGTGCAATACCAATGATACGACAATACATCCGACTTGTTTTTTTATCAAAAATCCATTGCTCTTTTAATCTGAAAGTATAAATAGAGTCTGGACTTGGTGCTAATTTAGTATTGTATATAATGCTGGTGTCATATACATTCGGATTGTCCACATTTTGCACTAATTGCGTATCTAAACTTCCCTTTAACATCGCAGAAACTTGATCATACGTAATTGGCGTAGTGAATCGATCATCGCCACCATCCGCTGAAAAAGGAACTGCTTCCTCTTTTTCAATGGCCCTTAGTAATATGGCAAAAAATCGTTGGTCACCATTGTCATCATAAGCTTGGTATACGAATGGTCGATTTAATTTTTCACGGCCATCAATTTCCTCCCAAACAAACTCACTAAACAAGGCGTCCTCCTCTCTTAAGTTTTCATAAGGCAATGGTATGCGTTGTTGTACACCAGCGCGCTTATTCGTCTCTGAAAAAAAGGCGTAATTATTTCTTAAACTTTTCTTCGCTTTGGCATTAAATCCACCCACCAAAGTAGTGTCAAATGTTTTTACCGACTTAACATTCGGATCAAATGCAACTGCTTTTTTTGTTGTATCTGGGGCAGCTACTGCTGGCGCAATAGTCGTATCCTTTCCCGCAGTTGCAGGTTTCTTTTTACCTCCATAATTAAATTGCGCACTTGTGGTGTTGGCAACAAATAGGATTGCTAAAATAAGACTGCTATAAATTTGATACTTTTTCATTTGATATGTTTTAAATCGCCTCCTACTTTAATAATTATTGAAGTATAAAAGTGATTGTTTGATCTAGCTTTCGAGTTCCACCACCTGGTTCAGTTACTTTGATTTCGCCAATGGTTACCGTACTACCCGGTTGGCATCTTTTGACTAAGTCCTGTGCACCACCTGAGAATTTATTTCCTACCACTTCTCTAAATTCAGGTTCATCAAACCCTTTTCCAGTTCCAATAACGATGAATGAAGTCACATTGAATTTAATACCTTCAAAAATAAAATCTTTCAATTCAGCAACCACACCACCTTGCACCCTAAATACATTCGCTGCCATATTTCCACCTGCACTTTCCCCAACTAATGCCAAAGGATTGGGTACACGTTTAACAGGTATGGATACTTTTTGCGTTTGTTTGCCATCATTGATATTCACCAGTACCGAACCCAATTGGGTACAGTTAACAATATATTGTCCAGGTCCTGCTTTTTTAATGGTTGCGCCAGTGCCTTCAACACTTGCATTAATTTTTTCAGCCCCGCCACCACCAGTAATACTTAAAGGATTGTCCAAGCCTTTATAAAATACCCTCGTTTTATCTGTAGACACCACTAAACCGGTTGGCGTACCTACCGTATAGTTTACAATTTTTTCAACAATCGCTGTTTCACCATCAGGCTTTATAAATGAAATACGAACTCTTTTCGAATTTAAGCCTGGTGCACCAGCCGTTGATTTATAAGTTGCTGAACCATCAGCAGTAATAGGAATCACGGTGCCATCCACAGAGATAGTAGGCTTAGCTGCACTACTAAATGCGCCCACCCCTGCAGTAATAATTAATTCCTCACCCGACATTAAATATTGGGAATTAGAAGCTGCAAATGCATTGAACTGATCATAGATCAACTCCACT
>DOMR01000197.1:0-1906 GCA_003509845.1 Chitinophagaceae bacterium
ACCTGGTAATAAATTATTTATAGTTACTGGATTTGTACCAGCTACTGTTCCAACTTTAGTATCACTAAATATAGAAGCGTTATCTACATCTTTTTTTACTGTTATATCAATCGTCACGCCATCTTTTGGAAAAGGGGAAGTAGTTACGTTTACATTTACAGGTTGTGATGCACTTAATGCTACAGTATACGTTGTATAATCCACTTCCTTGTTATCCACTTCTACCTTAAATGCGATATCCGGTTCTGCAACAACCACAGGCGGTGGTGTTGGAGTCACTGGTGTTGATCCACCCCCTTTACTACAAGAAGCAATAACCAAAGTAAAAGCCACTAAAACAAAACAAAATTTTTTCATAACCATTCGGTTTATATTAAAACAAATTTACATAAAATCTTCAATTAACAACCCCTTATCATAAAATGGTTGGTTTTGACCTTGAAACATTTGAAAATTGAATATATATCCTAAATATATAGGCAGAAGATGAATTAAATTAGAATATATACAATGTGTATATAATTGATTTTCATTACGATATGTGATATATTGTGTAATGAAAAGCATATACATAGTAGTTGACTTGCTATTGGCCTCCTTTTATAGTTTTACGTTAAATGGGCAAACAAAATTTCCAACTATCATCAACCTAAGCGGAGATTCAAAACAAATTGAGGGCATAATTTGGGATTGGAGCTTTGGAGAGCAGTTATTGGTTAACACCCTTTATTCTGATAAAAACTTCCTACTAACAACCGGATTTTTACAAAATGATTTTGGGGTTAGTGTCAATTTTAAAATTCTTGAAACAACCACACCCTTTAAAATAGGACCCAACCCCTTTATTAAAAATTTAAAAATTCATAGTGATCAAAGCGGGATCATTATTTCAAAAATTGAAATGAGCAATGCCCAAGGTCAATTATTAAAAATTATACAAGGGCCATGGTCGGGTATTCAATTTGAGCAAACCATCTCTTTTACTTCGGCAAATACGGGCATTTACTTTATTTCGATTCATTATGTTGTTGGAAAATCAATTTTGAAAAAGCAAATTTTCAAAGTAATTAAACAATAATTTATGAAAAAAACTATTTTATCTCTTTTAATGCTAACCCTATATTTTATTAATTTAAACGGTCAAATAAATAAAGGAATAAATTTTCAAGGAGTTGCCAGAAGCGACAATGGCATTATATTAGCAAATAAAATTGTTACCCTTCGACTATCAATTAAAACTGATTCAATAAATGGAGTTATTGAATATCAAGAAATAAAATCAATTACAACAAATACTATTGGACTATTTTCAGTAGTGGTTGGAAGTAAACAAGATCGCAATATAATTAGTATTGGAAATTTTGAAAATATCAACTGGTCAAATACAGAAAAATTTTTAGAAGTGGAAGTTGACTTGACAGGGGAACTATATTTTTCAAGTTTAGGGATTCAAAAAATTAATTACGTGCCTTATGCTTTTTATGCAGACAAAGTAGATGCCGTAAATATTAATGGGATTGTAGGGGTAAAAAAAGGAGGTACTGGATTTGACAATCTTAAGGATTTTAAAATTATGGCTGCTTTAGATAAAGTAAATAATACCCCTGACAGTAATAAACCTATTTCAGAAAATACACTACTAGCGCTTAGTGAAAAGTTAACAAAGTCAGATACCGCTTGGCTGAGCAAACGAATTGATACAAAGCTTAATAAGTGGGATACGAACCATTTAAGTAACAGAATTGATTTAAAATTAACCAAATCAGATACGCTTATATTAAGTACACGCGTTAATCAAAAGCTTAACAGTAGTGATACTGTTAGAATTTTTAATAAAATAAATCAAATTCCCGTGCTAGATACCACTAGCCTAAGCCAACGTATTAATTTGAAACTAAATAAGTCA
>DOMR01000197.1:1947-2110 GCA_003509845.1 Chitinophagaceae bacterium
TGACTTCAAGCTCAATAAATTTGACACCAATTATTTAAGCAATCGAATTAACCAAAAATTAAACCTTAGTGACACTACTAAGATTTATAATAAAATAAATCAAATTCCCGTATTAGATACTACTAGCCTAAGTCAGCGGATTAATTTGAAACTAAATAAGTCA
>DOMR01000197.1:2151-5617 GCA_003509845.1 Chitinophagaceae bacterium
TGACTTCAAGCTCAATAAATTTGATACGAATTATTTAAGCAATCGAATTAATCAAAAATTAAGTTTAGATAGTTTAACCGCGAATAAAATTACAAATGCCTTAAACTATACCCCCGTACCCAATGATTATGGAAATTTTTATGATACGGCGAAACAATCTACTCCCATCGCCACTGCCACAGTCGTAAAATTTAATTTTATGAATTTTGCTAACAACATTGCCATCACAAATAACACCAGTGGGCTTCCTACGCGCATCACTGCAAAAAACGCAGGGCTTTATAATATAAAGTATACTTTGCAATTTATTAAAACAGATGCCGCCAATGATGAGGTAAGTATTTGGCTCAGGCGCAACAGTAGCGCTTATCCAAACACAAATAATACTTATACAATACTCGGAAGTGGGATTAAAAACACGATCTCTAATTCATTTTTTGTAGCATTAGGAAATGACGACTATGTCGAAATATATTTCTCCTTAAAAAATGTAAATACGAGTCTCACTAGTGTAAATCCACAACTAACGCCTTCACGGCCAGCTACACCAGCAGCCGCCGTTTCAATACAAAGAATAAATTAATGCCAACTTATCCAAAAGGTTGGTCAATGGAAATACTTTGTTTGGAAAAAAAGCGAGGACCATCTTCTGCGATGTACAAACAATCTTCTAATCTAATACCAAATTCACCTGGGATTGAAATAGTAGGCTCATCACTAAAACACATGCCTACTGCAATTGGGGTTTTATTTCCTTTTACAAAATTAGTCCACTCATGACCTTCGAGTCCTATACCATGTCCAGTTCTATGTGGTAAGCCAGGTAATTTATAATTATTACTAAAGCCGTTATTTTCAATCACCGCACGTGCAGCAGCATCTACTTGCTCACAAGCAACGCCAATTTTTATTGCCGCAAATGCAGCATCCTGTGCACGCTTTTCTAAATTCCAAACATCAGTTTGTCTTTGCGTAGCCTTGCCAACCACAAATGTTCTAGTAATGTCTGATGCATACCCTTCACAACTTGTGCCACCATCTACCATCACTACATCTCCTTCACGAATGGTTTGTGGCGTTATACTTCCATGTGGCAAAGCCGAATATTTTCCAATTTGAACTGAAGCGCCGCCACTATAGCCCAACTTTCTAAATGCAGCTGAAATGTTGCCGCTAAATTCTGTTTGCGACATGCCATCACGAATAGTTGCAAATGCAGCTTGATAAGCGAGTATGGTTATATCGCTTGATTTTTGCATTAACGCTAATTCTGCTTTTGTTTTAATCATACGACAACCTGCTGTAATCGGAGTGGCATCTACTATTTCAAATCCTGTAGCCACTTTTTTTACCCCATCTGCGATAAAAAATCGTACTCTCTCCTCCATGCCTATCTTACGATGTTTAACGCCTCTATCTTTTACAATACCCACAATGACTGCATAAGGACTTTCATGTTCTTCCCAACATCTAACTTCATCACCAAACACTGGAAGTAATAATTCACGCGCGCGATCCTCTTCAAACTTAGGACACACATAAGCGATCGCTCCTTTCGCAGGAATAACCACACCAAATGTGCGTTCACTTTGTCCCCATCGCATACCAGTAAAATAATAGCAGGAAGTAGTGCCTTCTAAAAATATGGCATCTATTTTTTCACGATCCATCATTGCTTGCGCATTTTGGATTCTTTGTTTGCGTTCTTCTATAGTTATAGGAATAATGCCTTCCTTCGCTGGCATTAAATCACGAATTGACTTTGGTAATTCGGCTTCCCATTGATGATTATTTGCACTTTTCCCAAATACCGAACTAGGCAAAGTCATGGCGCCCGCTGAAAGTGCGGTAAGACTTAAAAATTTGCGTCTATTATGTGACATAATTGATTATTTATATAATTTAAAGGTATTACTATTTTGATTCAATCGAAAAACTTTACATTTAATTCTCAAATAATCAACAGAAGTATTTTGAAAATATCTAAACGATGGATGGCACTTTTTCTTTGCTTGCAAATAGGCCAAGTGGAAGCACAGAAAAAAAATGAAAATGTTCGGTATTTAATACATAAAACCAACCAACCCATTGTTATTGATGGCATGATGAATGATGATGCTTGGACAAAAGCGATGTTGGTAGACAATTTTAATATGGTGTTACCCATGGACACCAGCAAGGCCCAAATAAAGACCGAGGTTAGAATGACTTACGATGATAATAATTTATACCTCATTGCAATTTGTTATAAAAATGGAGACGGAATTGATGTGGTTGAATCATTAAAAAGGGATTGGGCCTTTGGAAAAAATGACAATTTCATTGTATTTATGGATACCTATGGTGATATGAATAGTGGATTTGCCTTTGGTGTTAGTGCCGCAGGTGCACAATGGGATGGCACTATGTTTGATGGGGGAAGTGTAGATTTAAACTGGGATAATAAATGGACCACAGGAAGTACTTCAGATAAAAATAAATACATCATTGAAGCAGCCATTCCCTTTACGTCCATCAGATACAAAGAAGGGAAAATGGAGTGGGGTATTAATTTTAGTAGAAATGATTTAAAGAGTACCGAGAAATCGGCTTGGGCACCAGTGCCAAGACAATTTCCAACAGCTTCCTTATCTTATGCAGGGGTATTGGTGTGGGATGCACCACCACCTACAGCAAAAAATAATTTTTCACTCATTCCTTATTTTAAAACTAGTGTTGCTAAAGAGTATGCCAATGCTGCTGGTCAAAAAATTACACAAGCAAGCCTCACTGGCAGAGATGCAGGCTTGGATGCAAAAATAAGTTTATCCTCCTCGCTGAATTTGGATTTAACATTGCATCCCGATTTTTCACAAGTGGAAGTAGATCGTCAAGTAACTAATCTGAGTCGTTTTGAATTATTTTTTCCTGAGCGTAGGCAATTTTTTTTAGAGAACGCTGATTTATTTTCAAATTTAGGATTCCCTAATACACGTCCTTTTTTCTCAAGACGCATTGGATTAAATACAGATATTGATTTTGGTGCAAGATTAAGTGGTCGCATTAATAAAAATTGGCGGATGGGATTAATGGACATTAAAACAACTGCCAATGATGCTATTAACTTGGCGAGTCAAAACTTCACCGTTATGGCACTTCAAAGAAAATTATTTAAAAAATCAAGTATTGAATTATTTTATATTGACAGGACCGCATTAGCATTTAATGGGAAAACAAATGAAGCCGGTGGTTGTAATTGTGTTTATAAACACGACGGCAATGCATTTAATAGGAATATTGGTTTTGAATATTATTTAGCGCCCCCCAATAATACATTTTCAGGAAAAACAATTTTTATAAAATCATTTACACCAAATGCTACCGGAAATGATTTTTTAAACGCTGCTAATTTCCAATATAACCAACGCAAATGGATATTGTCATGGCAACATGAAATTGTAGGTGAAAACTATAATGCAGAGGTAGG
>DOMR01000197.1:5723-7340 GCA_003509845.1 Chitinophagaceae bacterium
AAGTGGGACTATTTTAAGTCATGGGCCACAGTTCACTTCCACTTATTATTACAATAATGATTTTATTACAACCGATTATAGCAACGCTTTAATTTACTTAATTACTTACAGGGACAAAAGCACTTTATCAGCGGTTGCCCAAAACACATTTGTAGAATTACTATCTCCTTTTGATCCAACACGCATTGGAAAGCTCCCATTAGAAAAAGGAACAAGGCACAAATGGACAAATATTGGATTAGACTGGACATCTCCACCACAGTATATATTGACTTATAGCCTATCCACAAGAGTGGGTGGCTATTATGCCAATGGGCATTTATTAAGTATCTCAGGAAATGTGGGTTATCGTATTCAACCCTACGTAAATATTGATTTTTCAAGTACTTATAATCAAATAAAATTGCCCAGTCCATGGGGAAACAACAACTTTTTATTACTAGGCCCAAAACTTGATGTCACCTTTAGTAATAAACTGTTTTTAACCACCTTTTTTCAATACAACGAACAAACAAAAAACATTAACTTCAATACACGATTTCAGTGGAGATATAAGCCAGTTTCAGATTTGTTTATTGTATACACGGATAACTATTATATAGGACCTGTATTTGTGAAAAATAGAGCGGTGGTATTAAAATTTACCTATTGGTGGAATAAATAAAAAATAAAAATAATGAAAAAGCAGCTTTTAATGATTTCTCTTTTTTGTTTTGCAACAATTGCAAGCAAAGCAAATGTGCGATTACCAAATATCATTGGATCACATATGGTATTACAACAAAAATCAATTGTTAAGTTATGGGGTTGGTCAGCCCCTACTGAAAACATCACCATAAAAGTGAGTTGGGATACGGCTACCTATAAAGTGGTTGCAGGCAGAGATGCAAAATGGATCACTTCCATAAAAACGCCGGAAGCAGGTGGATCCTATTCAATCACCATAAAAGGAAATAATATGATTAAATTAGAAGATGTATTAATTGGAGAAGTTTGGCTTTGCGGTGGTCAAAGTAATATGGAATGGTCTGGCGATCAAAATTTACCTCAAAGCAAAGTGGAAGCACCCAATGCGACCAATAATAAAATTCGTTTTTTTTATGTAGCTAAATCAACTTCCGCTTTTCCACAAGACAATGTGGATGGAAAATGGATGGTTTGCACGCCCGAAGAAATGATTCACTTTAGTGCGATTGGTTATTTTTACGGAAAAAATTTATTTGAAAAATTAAATTGCCCAATAGGTTTGATTAATTCAAATTGGGGTGGTACGCCTGCTGAAACTTGGACACCTGATTATGTCATCAATAATGATGAAATTATAAAAAAAGGGGCCGATGCATTAAAACCGGCTGACTGGTGGCCACACAAAACTGGACTTGCTTACAACGCAATGATTTATCCAATAACAAATTATACAATTGCAGGTGCCATCTGGTACCAAGGGGAAAGTAATACGCAAACTTATTATGCGTATGAAAAATTGTTCACAGGAATGATTGACGCATGGCGTCAACAGTGGAATAAACAATTTCCGTTCTATTTTGTACAAATTGCGCCTTATTCGTATGGTTTTAAAAATATTGGTGCATTACTAAGGGAAACGCAAACCAAAGC
>DOMR01000197.1:7464-8887 GCA_003509845.1 Chitinophagaceae bacterium
TTAGCACTTAATAAAACATATGGTTACAACCAAATTGTTTGCGAAAGTCCCCTATACGCTTCACATAAAATTGAAAAAGATAAAATAAAAATTCAATTTACAAATGCCAACAATGGCATTATTTCAAAAGGAGATGAAATTACCTGTTTTGAAATTGCCGGAGCTGATAAAATATTTTATCCAGCACTAGCAAAAATTGAAAACAATGAAGTAGTGGTGTTCAATAAAAACATAAAATCGCCAGTAGCCGTTCGATTTGCATTTAACAATACCGCAATACCTAACTTATTTAACAAAGAAGGATTACCGATTAATCTTTTCAGAACAGATGATTGGGAAATGGACAGAAGTGAAATAAAAAAATAATTATCTATATTTTAAAATAAATGACATGCGTACAAAAATTAATTTTTTTATAATGATAAAAAGTATCGGCTTTATATTGGCAATTTTATTTTTTTTAGAAACAGTAAATGCGCAAGTCATAGATCCTGCTTTATTGCAAGGATTAAAATATCGAAATATTGGACCCCACCGTGCTGGTCGTACTGTTGGAGTTTCAGGCGTTGCAAGCCAACCCAATGTATTTTATATTGGTGTGAATAATGGGGGTGTATGGAAAACCAATGACTATGGGCATACTTGGAAACCCATTTTTGATAGTGAAAATACAAGCTCAGTAGGAGATGTAGCCGTCGCCCCTTCTAACCCAAATGTGGTATATGTTGGAAGTGGTGAAGGAATTCAACGTCCTGATTTATCCATTGGAAATGGTTTATATAAATCAACAGATGCTGGAGCAACTTGGAAAAATATGGGATTATTTGATGCACAACAAATAGGCGGTATCAGTATTGATCCCTATAATGAAAACAGAATTTTTGTTGCAGCATTAGGCCATCCTTATGGTCCTAATAAAGAACGCGGCGTTTACCGAAGTTTGGACGGCGGTAAAACCCTACAACAAGTATTATATATTGATGAAAACACGGGTGCTGTGCAAGTAGGTATTGATCCAAATAATACGAATATCGTTTTTGCTACCATTTGGTCGGCGCGACAAGGCCCTTGGGAAAATGGTGCATGGAATGGGGAAGCAAGTGGATTATACAAATCCATGGATGGTGGAAATACATGGAAAAAAATTACGAAAGGTTTACCTACAACTAAACAGGATGGTCTAGGTCGTATTGGTTTTACCATTGCGCCTAGTAATTCTAAAAGAATGTATGCAACTGTAGATGCTGAAAAAAATGGGGGAATTTATCGTAGCGATGATGCTGGTGAATCTTGGTACCTATTAACTTCCGATGGCAGATTATGGGGCCGAGGTGCAGATTTTGCAGAAGTCAAAGCAGATCCCAAAAATGAAAACATTGTTTACTCCGCAAATGTGGTCATGTGGAAATCATTAGATGGTGGA
>DOMR01000260.1 GCA_003509845.1 Chitinophagaceae bacterium
TAACTGATTTAGCGCAAAATTATCTTCACTCCATTTTAGATAGGTTTTGGATAAATCAACCGAGGTGACTGATGCTGCGCCTGCATTTGCAGCATACACCGAAAATGAGCTTGTGTAACTAAATAAGTTTAACACATTTTTATCCTTACTTATTTCACTAAACATTTTCCTGGTAATACGGTGATCCAAGAAAAGACCAGTATCTAAATAATCAGTAAGGTTTACTATAAATTTTAAACCTTCTTCCTGCACTGTTATAATTTTGGATGTGACGACTGCTTCTTCCTTTTCATATTGCCCTTCCCGGTGTGACATTCTTTTGCGAACTCGTAGATACATTTTTTCCAAGGGAATTTGCGTCATTTCTGAAATGATATCTTTACAACCAATCAGCCAAGCATCATGATCTTCGTCGCTCATGCCATGACGGCGATTGTATTCGGCAACATAAATGTAGTCCTCGTATAATTCAATGCAAATGGGAAATTCAGGTAAGTCATGGTCATACAAACGCCAACAAGTGATATTTTGTCGCTTGGCTTGTTTGTATCGATGCTTGTAATTTTTTAGCAATCGATTTTTGAACATATCGTATTTCTCTACACTCATATTTGTAAACCCTATTTCACTTGACAAAAAAAAGAAGCGTTAGTTGGTTAACGCTTCTAAAATTAATATATTTAAAATGAATCGTACTTATCAAGTACTAATATTTGTGCTTATTTCAATTTCGCTAATGCATCTGCGATTCTAGCCCAAGCTTTTTCGATGTTTGGCATGCTATTCGCGAATGAAAAACGAACACAATTAGGTTCTCCAAAAGCGTCACCCATCACAGATGATACATTGGCAGTGTTTAATAAATACATGCTAAAGTCAGGGGCATTTGTAATGGTTTGTGTACCATCTGACTTTCCATAATAGTAGCTAACATCAGGGAAAACATAAAATGCTCCTTGTGGCGCAAAACATTTGAAACCAGGAATATTATTCACTAGGGCCAAAGTTTTTTCACGTCTTCTTGTAAATTCTTCGGTCATTTCGATAGAAGGTTTTAAATCACCTACTAATGCAGTCACAGCCGCCTTTTGAGTAATTGAACAAGTACCTGAAGTAAATTGACCTTGTAGTTTTTCCATCCCTTTGGCAATCGCAACATTTGATGCGGTATAACCTAAGCGCCAACCGGTCATGGCAAATCCTTTACTTAAACCATTAATCACCACTACCTGATCTTTGATAAAATCAAATTGTGCAATACTTTCATTCTTGCCTACAAAGTTGATATATTCATAAATTTCGTCAGATAAAATAGTAATGCCTGGGTATTTTTTAAACATATTAGCCAAAGCCTCTAATTCTTCTTTGCTATACACAGCACCTGAAGGGTTACAAGGAGAGGAAAACATAAATACTTTGGTATTTGGCGTAATCGCTGCTTCAATTTGGGCTGGACTTACTTTAAATCCATCTTCCACGGTGCTTCTGATTTCAACCACTTTACCACGGGCAATTTTAACTAATTCAGAGTAAGTCACCCAATAAGGAGTTGGAATGATTACTTCATCGCCTTCATCCACCAAGGCTAAAATTGCATTGGCTAAACTTTGTTTCGCACCAGTGGAAGTCACAATATTTTCAGGCTTATAGTCTAAGTTGTTGTCTCTTTTTAATTTACTACAAACTGCTTCTCTTAAATCAGCAAAACCAGCGACTGGGGTATAGTGACTCCAGTTATCATTGATTGCTTTAATCGCTGCATCCTTGATATGTTGTGGGGTATCAAAGTCAGGCTCGCCTAGGCTTAAGTCAATGACATCGATACCTTGTGCTCTTAATTCACGGCCTAATTTGGCCATTTTTAAAGTTTCAGGTTCACTAAATCTGTCTAATAAGGAGGATAAAATCATAATTTATTAATTGATTTAACAAATTTCGCAAATAAATCGCAAACGATTGTCAGTTTTGGACTTGTAATTGAATTAAATTATTCAGTGGGTGTTAATATCTATTTTGAAGGGCCAATGATATTGTCAAAATTTGGTCTGTATGCTCTTTTTCGGCTAAGCTCATATTGGTAAATGGTATTACCTAGGTTTTTCATAAAAGGAAGCCCAATGGTTCGGTAATCATAAGTATTGTCATTCAAAATACCGTCTGCGTTTACATAGATAACCGCACTCAGCATGAATTCCACTTTAGCTTCCGTATCAATGATATAAGTGTTGTCCAATAAAAATCCATAAGCGTCACCTGCTTTACTAAATATTTTTATATTGGAAGGAATAGTGCCTCTTTCTGAACCCAACATGATAAATTTGGCATAAGCTGGGTAATACTCCGAACTGTCATAAGTAGGATAAGATGATTCCGTTGGGGTGGTATGCATCCATTGCAATAAAAATTTACGATCATCGCTGCTTAAGTTAAATTGTTGCTTTTTGGGCATTTGATCTGGGAAGATGACCGATTGCATAATGTGATGTAAATCACTTAAGCTAATCCTGTTTTTTTCTGAAAAATTAAGCGGAGCATTAATTAAGGAGTCATTGTTATTTAAATAGCCATTACCAATCAAAACATTATAGTAGGGTAGTTTGCTAGTATTATTTTGTGCTGGTTGGGTATAAATTAATTTATTATTGACATCGTAAAAATGAACGGCTTGTGTTTGTCTGTTTTCTAGAGGGGTGCGACCTAGTTCAAGTCGGTTTCTAATATATACTTCGGGATAACCTCTATTGGCTAATTGGGAGTGAATATATTCTTGGCCTAAAAATTCATATAAACGATTTGCTGCATTATTATCACTAACCACTAAAACCTCTTTGATGGCTTGTTCGATAGTTTGGCGACCATCTATTGCATAAGGATTATTATAGATGGTTTCCTGTCTGGCCGTTACACTATCATAAATTGCAGTGGTTTCTTTATTCAGTCTAGCAATTTTTAAATTATTTAATTTTTCAAGGGCCAACACAGATAAAGGAAATTTTACAGTACTTGCTGGATAAAAATATTCGTTTGCATTTAAACGATAGCTGTAGTCTTTAAAATGAGGTATATTATTTTTATCTCTATTAATTTGTGTATATAAAATTTGAATACGATACTCACCTGGATCCGCTAGTAGTGGGGCAAAGTAATTTGGGTTTTGTTTCATTAATGCAACCAATAAAGAATCATTGGCACCTATATTATTTTGCGCTTGCATGTTAGCGCAATTAAAAAAGAAAAATAGAAAGCCTAGATAAAATATTTTTTTAAACATCTTACATTTCGTTTTCGGCGAATTCGTAATTAGAATAATCTTGAATCACATTGTATAAAGTGCCTCTTTCTATGGGTTGGCGTTTAGCTTGCTTGATTAACCCTACTAATTGTTCTGTGGTCATGACAGGCGTCTGTTCCTCACTACCGGCCATTGAATATATTTTAGTGGTATCGTCAATGGTGCCATCTATATCATTCACCCCATAGCTTAAAGTAAGCTGTGCAGTTTCGCGACCCAACATAGGCCAGTAAGCTTTAACATGTGGAAAGTTATCCAAGTACAAACGAGATATTGCATACATTTTTAAATCATTGGCTAAGGTAGATTCAGGAACATCATGCATATCGTTGTCCTTGTTTCTAAATTTCAATGGAATAAAAGTATTGAAACCTTTGGTTTCATCCTGTAGTTGACGCAGGCGTTCCATATGATCAATGCGGTGCTCGTATTTTTCAATATGTCCATATAATAAAGTAGCATTACTATGCATCCCTAAATTATGTGCTGTTTTGTGAATATGTAACCACTCATCGGCGGTTGCTTTATCGGCACAAATAACTGTTCTGATATCAGGATGAAAAATTTCAGCGCCGCCACCAGGTAATGAATCTAATCCTGCTTCATGTGCTAGTTTCATACCTTCTTCTGTAGTTACTTTGGCTTTACGGAACATATATTCCAATTCAACAGGTGTGAATGCTTTGATATGTAATTCAGGACGATGTGCTTTAATGGTGCGCATTAATTCCAAGAAAAATTCCAAGGTTAATTTTGGATGTACGCCACCCACAATATGAACTTCAGTAACAGGTTTTCCATCATATGATTTAACAATGTCCATCATTT
This sequence comes from Chitinophagaceae bacterium, assembly GCA_003509845.1. Taxonomy (GTDB): domain Bacteria; phylum Bacteroidota; class Bacteroidia; order Chitinophagales; family Chitinophagaceae; genus Sediminibacterium. The sequence goes on from DOMR01000260.1 coordinate 4,121, forward strand.
GATCAATAGTTAATTCCCAGCCTTCTTCCTTATGTGCATATAATTTTGAATAAGAACAAAACTTGCAGGAGAACACGCAAACATTGGTTGGTTCAATATGAAAATTTTTATTGAAATAGGTTTTGTCTCCGTGTAAAGATTCTCTTTTCCAATTGGCCAATGCGCCAACATAGGGTAGTGATGCTTTCTCAAATAAATAAACGCCTTCGTCAAATGATAGGCGTTCATTTTGAATTATTTTGTTCCCAATATTTTGTAATTGATGATCACTTTCCGAATTTGTAATCACTTGTATATTCTCCGTTTGCATTGCCCACTATTTTAGGTTACAAAGTTATGAATTTACATCACAATACTTGTTTTTTTATACCTAATTGAAATCATATTTTAGGCTAATAAGCCTGCCATACTCGCGGACAAGTAGGACGCTAAAGTTCCGCATAAAAGGGCTTTCAAACCTAATTCAGCTAAGTCCTTTCTTCTGTTAGGCGCTAATTCACCAATACCACCAATCAGCATACCCACACTACTAAAATTCGCAAAACCACAAATGGCAATACTTACAATTAATAAACCTTTTTCAGTAAGGATAGGCACCGCTTTACTGGTTAAACTTTTAAAGGCAACGAATTCGTTAATGGTTAATTTTTGTCCTAACAAAGTAGCTGCATTTTGAATATCAACCGATGGAATACCCATGGCCCAAGCCATTGGATAAAATAGTTTGCCAAATACAAAATTTAAACTCAGGTGTAAGTTCGGGTTAAACAAATGACCAACGCTCAGCATGATCCAATCAATCATCGCGATTAAAGCGATAAATCCAATCAGCATCGCAATTACATTCATTGCTAATTTAAATCCATCTCCAGCACCATGCGTGATGGCATCGATGGTATTACTATATTGACTTTTAACTTCTAGTTTAACACTTCCCATGGTTTGAGATACCTCGGTTTCAGGAAATACAATTTTAGCGATCACCAATGCACCTGGCGCTGCCATTAAACTTGCGGTGATTAATTTAGGTGCCAAATCCATTCCTGCTTGCGCACCCATATTAGCATACACAATTAAAATACCACCAGCTATACAAGCCAAACTTCCACTCATACTGGCTAATATTTCACTTTTGGTCATAGTGGCTAAATACGGGCGAATCATAATTTGCGCTTCTACCTGTCCAACAAAAGCACTTGCCACATTACTTAATGCTTCAGCACCACTCACGCGCATAATAAAATTCATCGATTTTGCAACAACTGCAACAATGCGTTGCATGATCCCGAAATGATAAAACAGGGCAACTAAAACACAAACCAATATAATTGTAGCAGTCACATTAAATGCAAATACAAAACCACCGTTGGCAAAATCAGCAACACCCGTTGGGGTAGTTGCCGCAACACCACTATATACAAATGCGGCGCCTGCGCGTGCAAATTGTTCAATTTTACCCATGCCTCTTCCAATGATTTGGAAAAAGTGGGTCACTGCTGGAATTTTTAAGATCAAAACCCCAATCGTAAATTGTAACAATAAACCACTCATGACTAAGCGGTAATTGATTTTGCTTTTGTTATTTGAGAATAGATAGGCAATGATAATAATAACAATGATCCCTATAATGCCTTGAAATCGTTCCATAGAGTGATTTTAGAATCCTAAGATAAACAAAAATCCCATCCCGAGTGCCCAGGATGGGATTTTAAATGATTACCATTGATAAACAATGATTAAATTATAAATGCGCTTGAATTTTTTTGTCTAAAACTGCTTTTGGTACTGCACCAATTTGCTTGTCAACTACTTCACCGCCTTTAACAAATAAGATAGCTGGAATGGAAGTAATACCAAAGTTCATACTTAAGTTAGGATTGACATCCACATTCACTTTTCCGATATTTACTTTTCCTTCATATTGAACTGCTAATTCTTCAATAACTGGCCCAATGGCACGACAAGGACCACACCATTCTGCCCAAAAATCAATGACTGTAAGTTTATCACTTTCCATGACGTCTTTCTGAAAATTTGCATCTGTAAATTCTAATGCCATAATTATATATTTTAATTGGGTTGTTTATTATACTTCTTCAAAAATAGTTCCAATATTTAATAACTGCCCATTTGACTTTTCCACTTTGTAAAAAAATATTGGGGACAAATTTTACCGACAGGGCGTCATGTAATTACCTGTTAAGGCAGTTACTTAAACCAGGTTCACTAGGACGGATAAGTCGGGATGCTTGTCCAGAAAGGAAACCATATCATCATTCATTAAAAAGCCCTTTTCATAGGTACGCACACTGGCCACCAGTTGTTCCTTGGGTTCAATAAAATTGAATTTTAAGGAAGCTCGGCCTGGGTTCTGTTTTAAATTCTTTTCAACAAATGCTAACATCTCTTGGTCAAGTTTGGATGGGTGCATGCTTATTTCAATGGACCTTGTTTGGTTTTGCTTCACGGTTTCCAACAAGGACATGTTGGTAATTTTAAACTCAAAGGCATTTGGCTGATTGTATCTGTTCCTAAAGCTTCCAGTTAAGAATATCTTTTGTCCTACTTCCAGGTAGTTTTGAAATTTTATATAATCCTCACTCCATAATATAAAGTCTGTTTTGCCTGTAAAATCTTCAATAACAAAGGAGCCAAAGTTTTTACCTGTTTTGGTCATCCGATGTTGTACCTCAGTCACCAAACCCGCTAGTTTAAAATTTCGGCCTAACTGATTTAAATTCACAGACAATGTATCCCTTACTTCATTAAAATCATTAATCGGCGTAAATTGATAATGTCGCATTTCAAAGCTAAAATGATCCAAAGGGTGCCCACTCATAAACATACCAGTGATGTCCTTTTCGTGATCCAGCTTTTCAGTTAAAGTCCATTCCTCACATACGGTTATTTTTGGCACAGGCACTTGCATAGCTGATGGTAAATCGCCAAATAGTGTATTGGTAGTACCCGCATTTACGTTTTGTAAAGCTTGTGCGTAATTGATTAATTTTTCTAGTCCGTTGGTTCTATCACCATCCGCTACATGAAAAAATTGAGCACGGTGGTATTCTGGGAAACAGTCAAAGGTGCCAGAATAAGCCAAACTTTCTAATGATTTTTTATTGACAGATCGAGATAATACCCGTTTGATAAAATCAACCATATCTTTAAAATGGCCAGATTTATTCCTTTCGGTAATAATGGTTTCGATTGCGGCTTCGCCAACTCCCTTTAATCCACCTAAGCCAAATCTAATTTCTCCATTTTTATTAACTGAAAAACCATTGAGCGATTCATTGATATCTGGACCCAATACTTTTATCGTCATTCTTTTACATTCTTCCATGAAGAAGGTTATTTTATCAATACTGCCAGCATGGTTTAAAACCGCAGACATATATTCTCCAGGGTAGTGTGCTTTTAAATAAGCGGTTTGATAGGCCAAATAGGCGTAGCAAGTGGAGTGTGATTTATTAAAAGCGTATTGGGCAAATGCTTCCCAATCCGTCCAAACTTTTTCTAAGACATTTTCAGGATGTCCATTTTTTACAGCGCCTGCCACAAACTGCGCTTTCATTTTATCCAATACTGATTTTTGCTTTTTACCCATGGCTTTTCTCAGTACATCGGCATCACCTTTGGTAAAGCTGGCAATTTTTTGACTGAGCAACATTACCTGTTCCTGATAAACAGTAATACCATAAGTATCCGCTAATATTTCTTCCATCACAGGCAAATCATACTTGATTAATTCTCGCCCGTGTTTACGTTCAATGAAATTAGGAATATATGCCATCGGGCCTGGGCGGTACAAGGCATTCATCGCAATTAAATCGGCAAATTTATCCGGTTTTAAATCACGTAAATGTTTTTGCATGCCCACACTTTCAAACTGGAAAGTAGCATTAGTTTCGCCGCGTTGGTATAAATTAAAAGTTTTTGCATCGTCCAAAGGAATCAAATCCAAATCAATGATAATTCCGTGATTTTGTTTGATTAATTCCAAAGCGGTTTTTAAAATGGAGAGGGTCTTTAAACCCAAGAAGTCCATTTTTAATAC
>DOMR01000141.1:0-707 GCA_003509845.1 Chitinophagaceae bacterium
GTATTGCTCTACCAACTGAGCTACCAATTCTAACCGCCCCTTTTTAGGGGAGTGCAAAAATAAGCATTAATAAAAACTATCCAAATAAAAGGGGGTATTTATTTTCCCCATTCAAATACCATCTAACTGCTTCATCTTCAAATAAGAAGTACATTTGTGTAAACTCAAACTGATGGCGGATTATAAAGATAAAATAGTTGTAATTACCGGCGGTTCCGATGGCATTGGAAAAGCTTTAGTGGCGCAGTTTTTGGCTTTAGGTGCAAAAGTTGCCACTTGTGGACGCACACAAACCAAGTTGGATGATCTGGCGCGTGAATTTAATTCGCCTAATTTATTGGTCATTGCTGCAGATGTTAGCCAACAATCTGATTGTACTTCATTTATAGAAAGAGTAGTATCGCAATGGGGTACTGTTGATATATTGATCAATAATGCAGGTATTTCCATGCGCGCGCTGGTGCAAGACGTTTCCATGGATACCTTAAAAACGGTCATGGACATTAATTTTTGGGGTTCTGTGTATTGCACAAAGGCAGCTTTGCCTTTCATTACCCAAAATAAAGGGGTGATTGTGGGGGTTTCAAGTATTGCAGGATATAGAGGCCTTCCGGGCCGAAGTGGTTATTCTGCATCTAAATATGCATTAAACGGCTGGTTGGAAGCTTTAAAAACGGAATTATACGGATCAGGCACCCATGTGATGT
>DOMR01000141.1:732-921 GCA_003509845.1 Chitinophagaceae bacterium
GGTTTGCCCCGGATTTACCACTTCAAATATCCGAAATGCCGCTTTGGATAAGGATGCCAAAGCGCAAGGGGAGTCGCCTATGGATGAGGGTGAAATGATGACTTCTGAGGAATGTGCAACACATATCATTGATGCTATCTCAAAAAGGAAGCGAACCTTGGTGCTAACATTTACTGGCAAAAGAACCGT
>DOMR01000141.1:992-2773 GCA_003509845.1 Chitinophagaceae bacterium
AAGAGGGTAAATTGGTGAAGTAAAAGGAGCGGTTGAAAAGTGCGTAATAAATTAATAACCATCTATTTAAAATATACTGCTTAAATATTCGTTACAATTAAGATATGCCCGTTATTACATTAACATCAGATATTGGCCAAGCCGATTTTATTATTGGCGCTGTTAAAGGGCAAATTTTGTCAACAATTCCGGATTGCACCATCGCTGATATAACGCATTATCTTTCTTCAAAAGATTACCAACAAGGGGCCTACATTTTTAATAATGCGGCAAAGTATTATCCAAAGGGGACCGTGCATATTGTGATGGTTAATTTTTTTCAAAATCCACAGGAGCATGTGTTGTTTGCGCATTTTAATGGGCACTTTTTTATCGTACCTGACAACGGATTTTTAACCATGATGCTGGGATTAAAACCGGTGGATATTGTTAAAATAAATTGTAAAGGGGCTACTACTTTTATTCAAATGTTAGATCGTGTGGTTGAATCGGTTGCTTACTTTTTTGCATCAGGCAATTTATTAGATGCAGGAGAGCCAGCCACTGAAATTTTGGAAATTTATCCAATGCAGCCAACCCTTGGTCCAAATTGGATGGAAGGACAAATTTTATTTATTGATCAGTTTGAAAATGTGGTGGTGAATATTCGTAAGGAAGAATTTGATTTACATGCAAAAGGACGATCCTTTAAAATTGTATTTACGCGCAATGAAACCATCGAAGTATTGCGGAATAATTATGGGGATGTTCCAGTGGCAGATAAAATGGCATGGTTTAACTCCGCAGGTTATCTAGAAATAGCCGTGAGGGGTGGTAATATGGCAGGCTTATTTGGCTTGAGTAAATACGATGAAAACCAGCATAATAAGCAACGTCCGAACGATAATAAATGGTTTTTCCAGATGGTGCGGGTTTTCTTTGAGTAAGCCAAGCGCATTTTGGGGTCAATTAGGCAATGAATAGTTTTTTTGTTTTGCCTTTTTGGGGGTATTTTTGCTCCTCTTTAAATTAATAAAATAAGATATACAATGGCATACGACGTAATTGTTATTGGTAGTGGTCCTGGGGGTTATCCTGCAGCCATCCGTGCTTCTCAATTAGGCTTAAAAGTAGCTATTATTGAAAAGGAAAGTTTGGGGGGTGTTTGTTTAAACTGGGGATGTATTCCAACGAAGGCATTAATCAAAAGTGCACAGGTATATGATTATGTAAAACATAGTGCAAACTATGGTATTACCACTACTGGTGTAAACCATGATTTTGGTGCAGTGATTAAGCGTAGCCGTGGGGTAGCAGATAAAATGAGTAAGGGTGTTCAGTTTTTGATGAAGAAGAATAAGATTGATGTGATTATGGGTTATGGCAAAGTAATGTCAAAAGGGAAAGTAGAAGTAAAAGATGCTGAAGGTAAAACACAGATCATTGAAACTAAATATATCGTCATTGCAACAGGTGGACGTAGTCGTGAATTACCTAACTTAAAGCAAGATGGTAAAAAAGTAATTGGCTATCGTGAAGCAATGGTTTTACCAACGCAACCAAAAAGTATGATCATTGTTGGAAGTGGTGCTATAGGTGTTGAGTTTGCTTATGTATATAATAGCATGGGAACCAAAGTGACCATTGTTGAATTTTTGCCAAGAATTGTTCCTGTAGAAGATGAGGATATTTCAAGAGAATTAGAAAAGCAATATCGCAAACAAGGAATTGAAATCATGACAAACGCTTCGGTTGAATCCTTGGATACTTCAGGTGCATTGGTGAAAGCAAAAGTGAAACAA
>DOMR01000174.1:0-1819 GCA_003509845.1 Chitinophagaceae bacterium
TTATACCTGACTCCATTGTTGAGCAAATTATTGCCAGCAAGGATAAAAAAGCAATTTTACACCCTATTTTAAAAATTGAAAAAGAAGAAGAATACTATTTATTATTAAATGTGCAACATCCAACACAACAGGATATTGCCGTGGTTGTTTTTAGTAAAAAAAATAAATACTTAGGTTTTAAAGTTGTTGCAGCATTTGATGAGCAGCAAAAAAATTCAAGACTATATGGCAAAACCTTAACCATCAATAAAGAACCCACATTTTTAGTTGCTGAAAATAAAATGGGAGAAGATAATGCAGCCAGTTATGAAAAAAAGGGATGGGCTTATTCCGATAGCATTTTTAAACTTATCTTTTTTGATAGTAATAAAAAACCTAACTCAAGTGTGATCATCAATCCGATTGATACGTTGCCCACCATGAATACCTATAGTGGTGACTATGCAAGAGATAGTAAAAATTTCATTTCAATTCGAGATTTAGCTACCCCTAATAAATATCAGTTTTTTTTACATTTTGAAAAACAAAATGGCGACTGCGTCGGAGAACTAAAAGGACTATTAAATTTTACAAAAAACAAAGCGACCTATACTGAAAAAGGCGACCCTTGCATCATACATTTCACCATTACGGGAAATGTTATCGCTATTAAGGAAGAAGGCAATTGTGGTAATCACCGAAATATGACCTGCTATTTCAATGACAATTACGACAAAAAAAAGAAGCGAAATAAGAAGAAATAATCCACATTTTTGGACATTAAAGTCATCTTTTCCACAGTTTAATGTGTAAAATGTACATTTTAACTAAATACCATTATATTGCAGGCATATTATCAAAATTAGATTTATGAGTTTTAGAAATTATCAGGTGCCATATGAGATAAATGAACAATTTAAGAAGAAGGCGGCTTATTTTTCTATGGAATTTGCAATTCATCAGCCCTTGAAAATTTACAGCGGTGGTTTGGGCTTTCTGGCTGGTTCTCATTTAAGAAGTGCTTTTGAATTAAATCAAAATTTGATAGGGGTTGGTATTTTATGGAAGTATGGTTATTATGACCAAGCAAGAAACCAAGACCAAACTTTACAGGTCACCTTCATGGAGAAAATGTATAGCTTCTTGGAAGATACTGGTATTAAATACCAGATTATGATACACGACCACCCAGTTTGGGTAAAAGCTTATTATTTGGCGCCTAATACATTTTGTAGCGCCCCTTTATTTTTATTGAGTACTGATTTACCTGAAAACGATTATGTATCTCAAACAATCACACACCGTTTATATGACGCCAATGTCGCAACCAAAGTGGCACAATTTATTTTATTAGGGGTTGGAGGTGCCAAATTGATTGATGAATTAAATTTCGAACCTGAAGTATACCATTTAAATGAAGCACATGGATTTTCAGCTGCCTTTTATTTATTGAATAAATACAAATCATTAGACGAGGTTAAAAAAAGATTGGTATTTACCACCCATACCCCTGAAGAAGCTGGTAATGAAAAACATGATATCTACTTATGTTATAAGATGGGATATTTCTGCGGCTTAAGCTTGGATGAAGTAAGAAAATTAACGGGCATTGATGATGATCAATTTAATCATTCTTTGGCCGCACTAAGGTTTGCCCGAAAAGCCAATGGCGTTTCTGAACTACACGGACATGTGAGCAGGGCCTTATGGGGTAAATACGAAGGTATTTGTCCGATCACGCATGTTACCAATGCACAAAACTGGCGCTATTGGGCGGACAAACAATTATATCGTTTTGCTGAAAATAGTGATGATGCAGGATTTGATGATCGTAAAATGT
>DOMR01000174.1:1866-6373 GCA_003509845.1 Chitinophagaceae bacterium
ATTGTAGCAGATCAAACAGGCAAGGTATTTGACCCGAATGTTTTAACGATTGTTTGGGCAAGAAGATTTGCTGGATACAAACGTGCTGATTTTTTATCTTGGGATATGGATCGATTTGAAAAATTACTATCCAACAAAAAATATCCGGTTCAAATTATTTTTGCTGGCAAACCCTACCCTGTTGATTATCCTGCTATCTCTCAATTTAACAATCTTGTACATTTAAGTAAAAACTATAATAATGTAGCTGTTTTAATTGGCTACGAATTAGGCTTGAGTAAACGTATGAAGCAAGCATCTGATATTTGGTTAAATAACCCACGTGTACCAAGAGAAGCTTCGGGCACCAGTGGTATGACTGCTGCTATGAATGGCGCTGTAAATTTTTCAACGGATGATGGATGGATACCTGAATTTATAAACCATGGCAATAATGGTTTTGTAGTTCCTAAGGCAGACTACGATTATATGTCCACGCAACAACAAGACGACTACGATTTAGATGAAATGTATAAAATATTAGAGGAACAAATTGTTCCGATGTATTATGACAACAAGGAAACTTGGCGTCAAATTACACAAAACGGAATGAATGATGTTCGCTTCCAATTTGACAGTAATAGAATGGCAGAAGAGTATTATGAAAAAATGTATAAAATCTAAATTTACAAAGCCCCTAGTTTTTATTTTAGAACTTAGGCACAATAATAATATTAGTAATTACTTACACTAACCCAGCTAATAAAAATGCCCCTCGAATTATCGGGGGGCATTTTAGTAAAAAGCAATTTTTTTAAACCAAAAAAATTATCTGCTTGATTAATATTTAAATGGTTTGCCATTCACCATCACCTCTTGTGTTTTTTGGTCAAAAGTAACTTTTGCACCTGTTCTACAAGCTGCATTGGCCATGATAGTTGCAATAGAATGTTGGTACCCTGCTTCTACTGGCGCATTAGGTTGTTTTCTTGAACGAATACATTCCATCCAGTTACGCACATGCGCTGATGTCAATGGATCGCTTCCTGTATTTGCTGCAGAAGACACTTTTATTTCCTTATCTGTTAAACTAAATTCAGGTAATAAATTAGGTTGCATATTCATTGCATCCGCAAACCTTTTACTCAATCCTCCTTTCGGAGAAACTTTATTATTAACTAAGTTTAATTCACCGCCGTTAGAATAATACATTTCTGAAGCATTGTCATCCCCATTATGCATACGTGACATAAACACTACTTGGAATCCTTTGCTCATGTCATCTAAAGGCCCGTAATCAAATACAGCGGTTGTAGTATCCCAATTGCGGCGACCATCTTTCCATGCATAAATGCCGCCATTAGCTGTTACACTTCGAGGATGTGGTAATTCACTGAACCAGTTAACCGTATCAATTTGATGACTCATCCATTGACCTGGCATCCCAGACGAATAAGGCCAAAATAAACGATATTCTAAGTATTTTCTAGGATCAAAATTCTCATAAGGGCGATTTAATAAAAATCTTTTCCAATCTAAATCTTCCTCTTTACACTTTGCCACTAGATCTGGTCTTCTCCAACGACCTGGTTGATTTACATTCCAAGTTAATTCAACCATCGTGATGGGTCCGAATTTTCCTTGTTGAATAAAATCAGCGGCAGCTTTATAATTTGAACCGCTACGACGCTGTGAACCAATTTGAACAATACGGTCAGAAGCTTTGATTACTTTAAATGCATTTCGGTTATCTTCCATGGTTTCAGCAAATGGCTTTTCACAATACACATCCATACCTGCTTTAACCGCTTCAGTTGCATGTATTGCGTGTTGAAAATCGGCAGTGCTGATAAACACACCATCAATATCCTTACCTGCATATAACTCGTCATTGTTACGTGCTGCACGTACGCCATGTCCCAATGTTTTTTCTAAAAAGGCAGACCCTTCTTCTCTTCTAACTTTCCAAAGATCAGAAACTGCAACAATATCAAAATTTAATTCCTTGTAATGATTTAAGAAACTTGGTAAATGGGCTTGTCTGAATCGATCAGAATAGCCAACTACCCCTAATCTTACGCGATCATTAGCGCCTAAGATATTTGCATAACTTTTAGCACTAAAGCCTAAAGCAGTAGCATAGGTAACAGCCGCAGCCTTCGCTGTTTGTTTGATAAAATTTCGTCGATTGTTTTCCATAATTATGAATTTATTTGTTTTATTTATATTTTATTTATGTTTTACTTTAAATTTTATTAATAATTAATGATTGATTTTACTTGATTTTTAATGGCATTTCCCCATACCTTATAGCCTTGCTCATTATCATGCAGCTTATCGTCCTTATATAAATTTTTTCTTGTCATGCCAACTTCCCCTAAAAAATGATCCTGTATACGAATAGTAATTAAATTTGATTGCGAATTAGAAAATTGTTCAATATCAGCATCATACTTCCAGGGGCCATTCATCGTAATGTTATTATCTACTCCATTTCTTTTTAATTGGGTAAACAACCAATGTTCCATAGATAATAATAATGTATCCTGTCGCAACTTGCTATCTGCTGCAGTTCCCTGACCAGGAATATTATTTAATGTATGGCCTGCATTATAAAAAGGGAGCCATGCTGTTGGAATACCCAAACGCAAACAGTGTTGATAAAGGATCAATGACCCATATTTGAAACTATGGTAATCATAGGAACTATCATAGGGCACTGTTAAATCAGCAAGACCCGCTGAATTATATAGGGGTGCGTCCCCTTTTTTTATCCATTTATAATCAATCATGGATCCCCATAAATTAAACACGCCTTGCACTTTTGAAGAATAACCTTCGCTACCACCATTGCCATCCAAATTGCCCCATTTCGACTGATCAATATCTGAAGGAATTTCATCCTGATCCATGTACGCCACCGATAACGCAGTCATTGCGCCAGCCGAACTACCTGCTAAAAATATTTGATTTTCATCTATGCCATATTTTGATGCATTTTTTCTGAAAAATCGAATTGCTGAACGTGCATCCTGTTGCGCTCTGTACATGGCTTCATGATAATCCTTATTAGTATTGGTTGTCGCAATACCCAAACGATAGTCAATAGAGGCAACCACAAATCCCTTTTTACCAAGTCTGATTCCTAATTTATTACTTATTGAACTAGATTTATTATTATTTCTAAAACCCCCTCCATGAATAAAAATAACCAAGGGCCTGTTTGTAACAGTATCAACTGAGGGCGGCATAAATAAATTCAATAATAATTTCTCTTTCTCCCCTTTTATATTTATTGCTTCTCCATAAGGAATATCTATTAAAGAATCGATGTTTGCAAAAACATCATTTTTATATCTTTTTAAAGCAGCATTATCTTTTTGCATATTGTTTTGTGCCAATACATCTAACTGCATCAAAATCAATAATATTAAATTAAAATAAATTATTTGCTTTTTCATTAATTATGCTTTTTCTAATTCAGGTTAAAGTAAAAAAATTAAATTGTATGATTAATCAGGATTTTCTTTTATAATTACAAATTGATTATTTTTTCCTTTGGAACCAATGACTTCATGATACTCCAAGCAATTAAATAAGCCACTGCACAAAAAGCAAACATCATTGAATAGGCAGTGGTTAAGGAACCACGTACTGCTTCCTTTTGAATATGAATAAACAACTCATATTGGGTTGGATCCACCGCTTGTAATTTTGCTTGAATATCTTTGGTTAAATTTGACCAATCTTTTTGTGCCACATTGACCAATATTCCTTTTTTATCAGTAACATTAAGCGAAACCACTTTGTTTAAATAATCTGAAAATCCCGTATTGGTTGCACTTGACCATGTTGCATTGACTGCTTTCAATTTGTAGCTATCAAACAACCAACCGCCTACTTTTGAAACCACTACACCCCCTAATCCGCCAGCCATACCACCAATACCTACCACTGTTGCAATGGATCGTTTTGGAAACATATCAGAAACAGTAGTATAAATATTTGCAGACCATGCCTGATGTGCAGATGCACCAATCCCTATAAATATAACAGGCACCCAATAACTCAAATAACCCAAAGGTTGCACTGCTAATACCACCAATGGAATAAAAGCAATCATTAACATGGCTTTCATACGACCATCATAGGGTTTCATCCCTTTATTAATAAAATAAGTAGGGAAATAACCGCCACCAATGCTGCCTACCATGGTCATACTATATAACACCGTTAAAGGAATGATAATGGCAGTGCCTTCCATACTATATTGGTCCTTTAAATATCCTGGTAACCAAAATAAGAAAAACCACCAAACACCATCCGTCATAAATTTACCAATAGCAAAAGCCCAGGTTTGTTTATACCCCATTAATGTAGCCCATGAAATACGATTAGTCACTTTACCATCCACGACTGTATCCTCCACTTCAGTATGATCCGTTATGTATTCTAATTCGGCAGCAGATAATCTTTTTTGCTCAGTAGGTTTATCATAATAGATAAACCAAAAAATTAACCACAAGAA
>DOMR01000121.1 GCA_003509845.1 Chitinophagaceae bacterium
GGAAGCCTCCGTTAAAATTTGCCAATTATTTTTTTGAAACTGAAACAAGCCACTTTTTATATCATGTGCAAATAAAGCACCATTGCAAATTCCTACATAACTCCATTCGGATGGGGCGGTGTAAACGGTTATTTTATTATTAGCTACTTTAAATATGCGTCTGGAGGTTCTAAAAAATACCTCATTATTATATTGTGCAATATCCCATACATCTGCAAAATCCTTGTCTGCATCTTTCACATATTGTACCAATGAATGATAATTGAGCTGCCCATTCACCGAGGGGGTGAAGTAGCCAAATTCATCCTGCCCCCCTACATATATCTTATTATCAGTGCCAATTTCAAGCGAGCGGACAATGGTTTTATTAGGTAATGGGTATGATTTCCAATATTTTCCATCAAAACTTAACAGTCCTTCATTGTTGGCTACATATATAATACCATTGTTATCCTGCTTAAAATCCCAGTTTTGCAGCCCCGCATTATAGTCAATTTTAGAAAAGTTGGTAATATCGGGCAGTCCAATGGTATTTTGGCACCATCCTGCAATAGGCAAAAAAAGGCATAGCAATACTCTTTTCATAAAGCAAACAATTGTTAACTCAAATTTAATATAAAAATTTGGTGATGTAGTAGAGTAGTATCAAAAAAGGCGATTTTTAGGCTTTTTACAGTTATATTGTAGTAATGATGTAGTAATGATGTAGTAGTATTATGTTCAATATGAGTAAGAATGCTCAATTTTATGTCGCTATTTTAATTAAATTAACTAAACGATTGTTATGAATCCAAAACTTTTTGTACTTGGTGCGATACTTCTAGTATGTAGCATCTTTAACCAAGCCATGGGACAGTCCTTACAGGTCTCTGGTACGGTGAAAGATAAAGCAACTGGTACAGCATTAAGTGACGCAACTGTCTCAATTAAAGGCAGTGCAACACGAACTAAAACAAATGCTCAGGGTGAGTTCACTATTAAAGTTGCCCAAACAGGTGCAGTTTTAAGCATATCCTATGTAGGTATGAAATCAGTGGATTACACGGTAAATAATGCAGGTCCTGTTAGCATTGAACTTGAATCATCTAGTAATACATTGGAAGATGTAGTGGTGAATGTGGGTTATGGTACTCAAAAGAAAAGTGTCGTAACTGGTTCAATTTCAAGGGTTACCGCAAAGGACTTGGCAAATGTACCTAATGGAAGAGTGGAACAATCACTTCAAGGTCGTGTTGCTGGTGTAACTATTGCACAAAATTCAGGTCAACCTGGAACACCTTCAACAATCTTAATTCGTGGTGTAACCACTTTCGGTGGTGGAAACAATCCATTATGGGTGGTGGATGGTATCGTAGTAGACGCTGGTGGCATTGGTTATTTAAACCAATCTGATATCGAGTCTATTGAGGTATTAAAAGATGCAACTTCTGCAGCGATCTATGGTACAAGAGCTGCAACAGGGGTAATCATGGTTACTACTAAAAAGGGAAAAGCGGGTCAAATGTCTGTTAGCTATAATGGTTTTTACGGATCATCTTCACCTGCTAAAATGCTACACTTATTAAATGCAACACAATATGCTACATTATTAAATGAGCGTTCAGTTGCAGGTGGTGGTAATGTATTGTTTAATAATGTAGGTTCTTTAGGTTTAGGTACCGATTGGCAAAAAGCCATTTTTAATAATGACGCACGTCGTTATAACCATGAGATTAGCTTAAGCGGTGGTAATGATAAATCAACATTTTATTTATCATTTGGTACGCAAGATCAACAAGGTATCGTAGCTACTGAAATTTCAAATTTCAAAAAACAAAACATTCGTTTAAACGCTACACATAAAATTTCTAAAGTATTTACATTCGGTCAAACATTAGGATACACACACGCACAATCTACTGGAATCGGTAATACCAATAGTGAGTTTGGTGGTCCTTTATCTTCTGCAATTAATTTAGATCCAATTACACAATTAGTAATTACAGATCCTTTAGTTGCTGCTGGCGCACCTTACAGTGTGAATCCAGTAATAAGAGATGCAAATGGCAATCCTTATGGTATTTCAACAATTGTAGGTCAAGAAATGACCAACCCTTTAGCGTATATCCAAACACGTTTAGGACAATACAATTGGTCTGATGATATGATTGGTAATGCTTTCTTGGAAGCAAATATTACTAATGACATTAAGTTTAAATCAACCATTGGTGGTAAGTTGGCTTTCTGGGGTTATCAAGGTTTTACACCTGTTAACTTTTTAAGTGCAACTAACTCATTACTTAAGAATAATTATTCTAAGAGCAATAATAATACTTTAAACTGGAACGTTGAAAATACAATCACTTACAATAAAAAAGTAAATGACCATAGTTTTTCAGTGTTATTAGGACAAGGTGCTTATATGGAAAACAATGGCGGTGGTTCATCAGTTGCCATGTTGGACTTACCTATCAATAGTTATAAAGATGCATCTTTCAACTTTGATATTTCTCAAGCAAATCGTACTTCAGGTACTTATGATTTTACACAACACAAACTAAGTTCATTGTTTGGTCGTGTGAACTATAACTACCAAGAGAAATATTTATTCACTGGTATTTATCGCCGTGATGGATCATCTCGTTTTGGTGCGAATAACAAATTTGGTATGTTCCCTTCATTCTCTGCCGGTTGGGTAGCGAACAAAGAAGGTTTCTGGAAACAAAACAGTATTGTAAATACATTGAAAGTTAGAGGTGGTTATGGTGTGGTAGGAAATGATGCGATTCGTGACTTTGGTTATTTATCAACTGTTGCGGGTGGCTTGAACTACACGATGGGTAATGCTGGTGTTATTACTACAGGTTATGCGCCAACTACTTTGGATAATCCAGATTTACGTTGGGAAGAAACAACACAAGCTAACTTTGGTTTTGATGCACAAATCTTAAATGACTTTAGTTTAACCGTTGATGTATTCAATAAAAAAACAACAGGTATCTTAAGATCAATTGCAATCCCAGGTTATGTGGGTGTAACAAGTGCGCCAGTAGCGAACGTTGCTGACATGGAAAATAAAGGGGTGGAAGTTGAATTGGGTTACCGTAAAAGAATTGGGGAATTTAATTTTTCTGCTAATGGTAATTTCGCTTATTTAAAGAACGAAGTAACTTATGTTGCAAGTGATACAAGATTTATTAACGGAGATGCTGCATTCCAATCAATGGGTCCTGTGACAAGAACGCAAGTTGGTCAATCTTACAACACATTCTATGGTTTCCAATCTGCAGGTATTTTCCAAAATGCTGCTGAAATTGCAAATAATAAAAATGGCGCTGGTGGATTAATTCAACCAACTGCTAAGCCAGGTGATTTCCGTTGGGTAGATACAGATGGTGATGGTTCAATCACAGATAAGGATAAAACATTTTTAGGATCAAGTTTACCTAAATATACTTTTGGTTTAACATTGAATGCTGATTATAAAGGGTTTGATGTGATGGTGTTTGCACAAGGTGCTGCAGGAAATAAAATTTTCCAAGGTTTACGTCGTTTAGATATTGGTACTGCAAACTGGCAAACAAGAGCTTTAAGCCGTTGGACTGGAGATGGTACTTCAACAACCTATCCTCGTTTAACAAGTGCTGATGACAACGGTAACTTTGGTAAAATGTCTGATTTTTATTTAGAAGATGGTAATTACTTACGTTTGAAAGTGGTACAAATTGGATATACATTACCTGTTAAGATGTTAAAGAAAATTGGCGGCACTAAACTTCGTGTTTATGCAACAGGTGAAAATATATTAACCTTAACAAAATATACTGGATACGATCCTGAGATTGGTGGTGGCGTATTTGGAATTGATAAAGGTGTCTATCCGCAAGCGAAGTCATTTATTTTAGGAATTCAACTTCAATTTTAATTTCAAAAATTCAAAATTGATAAAAATATAAACACATGAAAAAAATACAAATTAATAACCTACTTGTTGCAGTTGCCTTGATATTATCATTGGGCGCTTGCAAAAAAGAATTTGTGGATGTTTCGCCTAAAGGTCAATTCCTTACAGCAAACTATTACGCAGATGCTACACAAGCCTACGGAGGCCTTGTTGGCGTATACGATGCAATTCGCAAAAATTCTGGCGGTTTTGAAAACATGATTACCATGATGAACGCAGGTTCAGATGATCATTTTGCTGGTGGTGGTGGTGCAACTGATGGTGCTGGAATTCAAGCATTTTCAAACCACACATTAACTGCATTAAATGTTCCCGGAAGTTTTTGGAGCGATCATTATCAAGGTATTTTCAGAGCCAACACTTTGTTACAAAAATTACCTACAACAACAATGGATGCAACTTTGAAAGCAAGATTTGCTGCAGAGACAAAAGCATTAAGAGCATTATACTACTTTAATTTAGTGAGAATGTTTAAAAACATTCCATTGATTACTGAACCAGTTTCTGCTGCAAGTATGTACAAAGTAAAACAAACTACTTCTGATTCTGTGTACGCACAAATTGAAAAGGATTTAAATGATGCGATTGCAAGTTTACCTGCAACTGTTTCGGTTACTACTGAAGCTGGTCGTTTTACAAAAGGTGCTGCAAAAGCTTTATTAGGAAAAGTATTATTGTTTGAAAATAAAGGCGCTTTAGCTGCTGCGCAATTAGCGGATGTAAATGGTGCAACACCAGGTGCTGCTAGTAGCTATGGCTATAAGTTAGTAAGCAACTTTAGTGACTTATGGGTTACCAATAACAAATTCAATTCTGAATCAATTTTGGAAGTAGGTCATAGTAGTGCTGGCAACTCCGATTGGGGTTGGTGGGGAAGCGGCCGTGATGAGGGAAATACGGTGAATGTAATGGTAGGACCTCGTAGTTATTCTAGACCTGCTGGATCACCTGCACCAGGTTTACCTTCAGGATGGAGCTTTAACGTATTCACACAAAACTTTTATGATGCAATTAAAGGGGATCCTCGTTTTGCAGCAACAGTATTTGATTTGAAAGCGTTAAAAGCTGCTGGTCAAGCTGATTATATTGATGGATACCAAAACACAGGTTATTTCTTGAATAAGTTTTTACCAAGAAATGCGGATATCAGAACAGGTGGTGGATCTCAAGAATTAAACTTCAAACAAGACACTTATGTAATTCGTTTGGCTGATACTTATTTAATGGAAGCAGAAGCCTTGGGTGGAACAGGCGCAAGAGCACAAGCTTTATTAGATGCAGTTAGAGCAAGAGTTGGTTTGGCTTCAACACCAGTTTCACTTGCTGCTATTAAAGCAGAAAGAAGATTAGAATTGGCTGGTGAAGGACACCGCTTTTTTGATTTAGTAAGATGGAATGAAGCAGCATCAAAATTAGCAACTAGAGGTTTTGTTGCTGGAAGAGATGAAATTTTCCCAATTCCTTATTCTGAATTACAAGGCACGTTATTGGTACAAAATCCTAAGTATAACTAATTAAAAACTATACAATGAATAAAATAAAGTTTCTATACAGCATTGCATTCCTGTTGGTTTTGGCTACAGGATGTACAAAAAAAGACGGGATCGATAGCGATTTGTCTTTTATAAATTCTGCATCGTCTACTGCTTTAGCAAAAGTATTTACGATCAGTACAGATAATTCTGGTGTGGTAAGAGTTTCTCCAACTGGAGAAGGCGTTTCTTCTTACACGATTAATTTTGGACATGGAACAGGTGCTGCAGCTTCAGCTACAGTAGCGCCGGGTGGAAACGCAACACATGTGTATCCAGAAGGTTCCTATACTGTTACTATTTTAACTACGGATATCGCAGGTAAAACAACAACGACTACCTATCCGTTAGCAATTACTTATCGCGCTCCTGAAAATTTAGCAGTAACATTATCTCAAAATGTTTATGACATCACCGTAAAAGCCACTGCATTATATGCAGCATCATACCTAGTATACTTTGGTGATGTAGCTAATGAAGTAGGAACTCCATTGGCAACTGGTGCGACAGTAAAAAAAACTTATGCTAAATCAGGCAACTACAATGTAAAAGTGGTTGCTTTAAGTGGCGGTGCTGCTAAAACTGAAAAAACAACTGCAATTGTGGTTACTGATCCATTTGGTTTGCCATTGGATTTTGAAAATGCTTTTGTTAACTATTTCTTTGGAACCTTTGGTGGTGGTCAAGGATTTGCAACAGTTGCAAACCCAAGCGCTACTGGTTTAAATACAAGTGCGAAAGTAGGTAAGTTCACAAGAGGTTGGGAAGGATGGAGTGGTACTTATAGCCCAATGGGAGCGCCAAACAATCCAATTGATTTTAGCCTTGGTAAAATAATTAAAGTATTGGTATACAATCCTGATGCTGCGTTAATCGGTGCTAAATTAAATATTGAATTAGAGTGGGCAATTGGTGGCAAACCATCCAATGGCGTTGCTGTTTTAAAAGTGCCAGTAACTAAATCAGGTGAATGGGAGGAATTGGTATTTGATTTCAGCGGTATCGCTGCTATTCCTGATGGAACAAAATTCACACAATTGGTTTTACGATTTAATGATTCAGTAGATGGTGCAGGAGCAGTTATTTACGTAGATAATTTTAGATTAACCAAATAAACCATAACACAATGAAAAATATTTCAAAATTATTTTTAAGTTTTCTTGCAACGGCAATTTTATTGTCGGCTTGTAAGGAAAAAGAATATGTTTTAGGTGATTTAAAAGCGCCTACAAACTTAGTCATCACAACAGTGGTGAAAGGTGTTACCACTGCCACTCCTAATGGAGATGGTTCTGGTGATGTAACATTCACTATGAGTGCTGAAAATGCATTATCATATAAAATTGATTATGATGCAACCAATGCATTAGATTTAGTTTATTTACCAACAGGTACGATAACTAAAAAATATACAACACTTGGAACTAATACTTATAAAGTAACCGCAGTAGCATATGGCCGTGGAGGCACCTCTACTACTATTACAAAAGATATTACTGTACAAAGTAATTTTACCCCTGACGCTGCCGTAGTTGCTAACCTAACTGGAGGCTCATCTAAAACTTGGATTGTTGATAAAAGTGTTGGCGGTCATTTTGGAGTAGGCCCTTGGTCTGGATCATTTGTTCCAGAGTGGTGGGCTGCTTCAGTCAATGAAAAAGTTACCGCTGCACCTTGTTTTTATACTGCTGGATTTAAGTTTACTGCAGTGAGTGCAACAAGCTATACCTTACAAGTAACTACACCTGATGGTGCATTTACTAAAACTGGTGGTAATGCTACATTAGCAGGTATCCCAGGTTCTGGTGATGAAGGTTGTTACGCATATGCTGGCGGAACAAGTAATTTTTCTTTCATACCTGCAAGTACAGCAGTTCCTGCTGCAAATTCAACAAGAACTAGTATATTGCTTGCTGGAACCAATACCTTCATTGGTTATGGTTCATTGCAAAAAGAATACGAAATTTTATCTGTATCTGCAACTGCAATGTATTTAAGAGTACAAGGTACAGAAACAGGTAACGCTTGGTATCTTAAATTAAAAGCATTATAAAAAACTGGATGATGTTTTCAAAGTCTATATTAAAGTTGAAATTTTTTAGTGTCTTGTTTATCCTTCTCCTTGCTGCACTTACTTCGTGCGGCAAGGGGGGCGATACGCCTACACCCGTTTCCACAGCTCCTACTAATTTAAGTTTGGATGCAACCGTTAGCGGAACCTCAGGTAATGTGGTTTTTAAAGCAACTGCAACAAATGCAGTCATGTATACTTTTGATTTAGGTAATGGCATCAAGGATCAAGTTTCAGTAACCGGAGATTTCACCTATAAGTATGCCACATCAGGCGTTTACACGGTAAGTGTAGTCGCTAAAAGTGCGAGTGGTGCAACTGCTTCAAAAACAACGGTGGTAACCGTGACAACTTCATTGTCATTAGTTTGGTCCGATGAGTTTGATGCTGCAACTGCAAGCGCGCCAGATCCTAATAAATGGGGATATGATATAGGTACAGGATCAGGAGGATGGGGTAATAACGAACAAGAATATTATACAAATCGAACTACCAATGCAATTGTTTCGGGCGGTACTTTAAAAATTACCGCATTGAAAGAATCATTTAGTGGTAGTAATTATACGTCGGCAAGATTATTAAGCAAAGGTAAATTTTCATTTAAATACGGCAAGGTGGATATAAGCGCTAAGTTACCAGTTGGAGGCGGAACATGGCCTGCACTTTGGATGCTTGGTGATAATATTGGTTCAGCTGGATGGCCTGCTTGTGGCGAAATAGATATTATGGAGCACATAGGCAATTCATTAAATAAAATTTATGGCACATTGCACTACCCTGGTCGTTCTGGTGGTAATGCGGATGGGGCTACTACCATGATCAACAATGCAACAACAGCATTTCATAAATATACTTTAGAGTGGACTGATGTCAGTATTAAAATTTATGTTGATGATGTAGTGTTTTATACTTTTGCAAATAAAGCAGCAACGCCGTTTAATCAAAACTTTTTCTTCATTTTTAATGTAGCAATGGGCGGTAACCTCGGAGGTGCCATTGATCCTGCATTTACAAATGGCGTGATGGAAGTCGATTATGTAAGGGTATATCAATAATTTTCTTGTAAGTTTTTTCTCCGTTAAATAGTAACACACTATTCTCTATTTACAATAAATAGTAGCGCAGTATACTGCACTATTATTCGTTACAATATTTAACCAATGAGATTAAAAATATTTGGATTACTTTTTTCGGCATTTGTTTTTTCAACCATGTGCATTGCACAAAAAAAGTCAATAAGTCAAAAAGCCGATTCGGTTTTAAGATTAATGACATTGGATGAAAAAGTAGGTCAGCTGAATCAATACAATGACGACAATCAGGCAACTGGTCCAGTAACAATTGACAATAATAAAATTGATCAAATTAAAAATGGTCAGGTAGGTTCATTGTTAAACACGATTGGAAGTGACAGAACAAGAAGCTGGCAAAAATTAGCCATGCAGTCACGCTTAAAAATTCCTTTATTATTTGGACAGGATGTGGTACACGGGTTTAAAACTACTTTCCCTATTCCATTAGCCGAAGCAGCTAGCTGGGATTTACCTGCGATTCAAATGTCGGCGCGAGTTGCTGCTACTGAAGCAAGTGCAAGCGGAATTCATTGGACATTTGCGCCCATGGTAGATATTGCGCGTGATCCAAGATGGGGACGCGTGATGGAAGGTGCAGGAGAAGATCCTTATTTAGGATCTTTAATTAGTGCAGCAAGGGTAAAAGGATTTCAAGGAATAAATTTAGGAGATACGAATACTTTAATGGCTTGTGTAAAGCATTTTGCAGCCTATGGGGCTGCAGTGGGAGGACGTGATTACAACTCGGTGGATATGAGTGAAAGGCAATTATGGGAAATATACCTACCTCCCTTCAAAGCTGCGGTTGATGCCGGTGCTGCTAGTTTCATGAATTCATTTAATGATATCAATGGTATTCCGGCAGTAGCCAATAATTATTTACAAAGAACAATTTTAAAAGGGAACTGGGGTTTTAAAGGATTTGTAGTGAGTGACTGGGGCTCAATAGGTGAGTTGATTAACCATGGCTATGCAAAAGATGCGAAAGAAGCAGCTTTGTTGTCGATGAATGCAGGGACGGACATGGACATGGAAAGCAGGGCGTATAAAAATAATTTAGCGCAACTAGTTAAAGAAGGGAAAATAAATATTGCATTCATTGATGATGCAGTTAAAAGAATATTGATTAAGAAATTTGAAATGGGCTTATTTGATGATCCTTATAAGTTTTCAAATAATGATCGCGAAGCTGCGGCATTGAATAACCCAGCACATGTTACTGCAGCAAGATCAATGGCAGCAAAAAGTATTGTACTACTTAAAAACAACAATAATATTTTACCCCTATCAAAAAATTTGAAAAAAATTGCATTTGTTGGGCCATTGGTAAAATCATTATTACAAAATAAAGGCTTTTGGGATGTGTCAATTCCAACAGTTGATTCTAACTTTATTGTTTCACAATGGGAAGGATTACAAAATAAAGTAGGACCAGGCACTAACTTATTATATGCCAAAGGCTGCGATATTGAAGGCGATAATAAATCAGGATTTAGTGAAGCGATTGCTGTTGCTAATCAATCGGATGTAGTGATACTAAGTATTGGTGAAAAAAGGGATATGAGTGGTGAAGCAAAAAGCAGAAGCAATATTAATATACCAGGAGTACAAGAGGAATTATTACAAGCGTTACTCGCTACAGGGAAACCAGTAGTTGTATTAATTAATGCAGGTCGCCCATTAGTATTTAATTACACTGCTAAAAATGCAACTGCTATTTTATATACATGGTGGCTTGGAAGTGAAGCTGGCAATGCCATTGCGGATGTATTGTTTGGCGATTATAACCCATCAGCAAAGTTGCCGATGACCTTTCCAATGAGTGTGGGACAAATTCCTATTTACTATAATCATTTTAATACGGGACGTCCTGCTACTGACGACAACAATCATATTTACAATTCATCTTATTTGGATGAAAGTATATTTCCAAAATTTCCTTTTGGTTTTGGCTTGAGCTATACTAGTTTTTCTTATGCTAATTTGGCATTAAGTAAAAAAGTTATGAATATGAAGGATTCAATTGCTGTTTCCTTCACCTTAACCAACACAGGAAAAATTGCAGGAGCGGAAGTGGTTCAGTTGTATTTGCGTAATAAACGTGCTTCTGTAGTAATGCCAGTAAAAGCGTTAAAAGATTTTCAAAAAATTATGTTGCAACCGGGAGAAAGTAAAAAAATTCAATTTAAGATCAATAAAGAGAAGCTTTCTTTTTTCAATGCAAATTTAAAATGGGATGCAGAACCTACTGATTTTGATTTGATGATAGGTGCTTCTTCTGATGATATAAGATTGAAAGAAAGTTTTGAGTTGAAGAAATAGTGTATAGAAAATGAATTCGATTAAATTAAAAAATTGTTTGGCAATGAAATTGATGGCAGCGTTTATATTAGGCATCTCGATATTGAATTGTTCACCATCAAGCACAGCAGCTGTAATACCGCCTGTCGTGGTTCCACCAACGCCGGTGGTTACTGATATTGAATTCTGGTTGACAAAAGCGGATCAAACCGTCAAATTAGAAAAGCAAACAGCGATATTAAAATTTGGCACCGCCTTTAATAATTACAATAGTATTGAAATTAATGATGCTAGTACGTTTCAGGAAATGGAAGGCTTTGGCTATACCTTAACTGGCGGTAGTGCCCAAGTGATGAGTCAGTTAAATAGTACAGTAAAAAAAGATTTATTACAAGAGTTATTTGGTCAAAATACAAACTCTATTTCAATTAATTATTTGAGATTAAGTATTGGGGCTTCCGATTTAGATGCTTCTGTTTTTTCCTACAATGATATACCAACGAATCAAACGGATATTAATTTAAATAAGTTCAGTATTTCCCCCGATATGAATAATTTAATTCCTTTATTAAAGGAAATTATAGCCATCAACCCTAATATCAAAATCATGGGTAGTCCATGGTCGGCGCCATTATGGATGAAGGATAACAAGCTGTCCGTTGGCGGAAGCTTGTTACCACAATATTATAATGTGTATGCGCAATACTTTATAAAATACATACAAGCCATGAAGCAAAATGGGATTACCATTGATGCGATTACGCCTCAAAATGAGCCATTGCATCCGGGTAATAATCCAAGTATGTATATGTTGGCTGCACAACAAAACGATTTTATTAAAAATCATCTAGGTCCAGCTTTTAGTTCAGCAGGTATCAAAACAAAAATTATTATCTACGACCACAATTGTGATAAGCCAGAATATGCAACATCCATTTTAAGTGATGCTGCTACAAATCCTTATGTAACTGGATCTGCATTTCATTTATATGCTGGAGATATTAGCGCGTTAACACAAGTGCACAATGCATTTCCCGATAAAGGACTATATTTTACAGAACAGTGGACATCCGGTACTGGCGAATTTGCTGGTGATTTAAAATGGCATACAAAAAATGTGGTGATTGGCTCGGCCCGTAATTGGAGCAAGGTTGCTTTGGAATGGAATTTAGCGAGCGATCCATCTTATAATCCACATACGCCAGGTGGATGCACGTCCTGCAAAGGAGCAATCACCGTTGACAATTCAGTAGTTACGCGAAATGTATCTTATTATATAATAGCACACGCTTCAAAATTTGTACCTGCAGGATCCATAAGAATTGGGACTAGTAATGTAGGAAATTTATATAATGTGGCCTTTAAAACCCCCGCTGGGAAAATAGTATTGATTGTGTTGAATGATGGCAGTACTGCCGAGTCATACAATATTAAACACAATGGCAAATGGGCTACTACTTATTTAGAGCCTGGATCAGTGGGTACCTATCTTTGGTAAATTTTTCTTCGTACTTCGTTTTGTTATTTTTATAATTTTTCCCTTAAATTCGGTAAGGAAAAAAATTCCATTTTTTAGTGGGGTATAAAAAATAATAATAATGAAACATATTTTCAAGCAACTATTTGGCAGCTTTATTTTATTAATGTTCGTATTTGATTTAAATGCGCAAGTAAATAACAAAGCGGATTTACAAATAACACAACAACATCCAAGAATACTATTATTCAAAGGAGAAGAGGCTAATTTAGTTAGCTCAATAACAAAGGATCCAGTATGGTCCATGTTGCACAATGCAATCATTAAGGAGAGTGATCGCATCATTACTGTTGCCCCCATTCAAAGAATACAAATTGGTCGACGACTTTTAGACAAATCAAGGGAAGCATTAAAAAGATTGTTCTATTTGTCCTATGCCTATCGTACCACTAATGATCAAAAGTATTTAGTAAGGGCCGAAAACGAAATGCTAGTCATTGCAGGTTTTAGTGATTGGAATCCATCTCATTTTTTAGATGTAGCTGAAATGACCATGGCCATGTCTATTGGGTATGATTGGTTATTTGATCAACTTTCTCAAAGCTCCAAAGATTCCATCCAAAATGCCATTATCAAAAAAGGAATTGAACCATCGCTTGATAGTAAAAATAATAGTTGGTTAAA
>DOMR01000221.1:0-641 GCA_003509845.1 Chitinophagaceae bacterium
GGTGGTCGCATTCAGACTGTCCAGAACTTCCGTTTATATTGGTTTTAGTGTGAGTTTTATATTGTTAGTAGGCTTAACCATTGCATTAATTGCTTTTACCCCACTCAAGTATTATATTCCAGGGTACGGCACCAAAGAGAGTCAAACAGCACTTCAGTTATTAAAAATAAGGACCGATTCTCTAGAGCAAACCTTACACTATAAGGAACAATATTTAGAAGGTATAAAAAAAGTGTTATCGGAAGGAAATGCAAAGCAATTGGATACAATTCCATTGAAATTACCCGAAAGTATACTTTCAAATGATTAATTATTTTTGTGAATACGAACCATAATAAAAAAAATAAGCCAGTCACTGTTTGGGCTAATTATGCTGGTTTAGGGTCGCAATTGATTGCTGGATTATTGCTGTTATTATATATTGGTAAAAAAGGAGATGCCTATTGGGGTTTGAAACCAATGTTGATTTGGATATTGCCATTTGCCTTTATTTTTTTCACTTTATACAGAATCATAAAAGAAACAAAATAAATATCATGTTTATAAAAAAAATTATTCCCATACTTTCTCTTTTCGCACTGATAAATACGATGTGTTTATTATTCATGGAAAATGTCCTGTATTTTAATTACTACTTTATC
>DOMR01000221.1:752-2765 GCA_003509845.1 Chitinophagaceae bacterium
ATGATTCGTTCTGTAATGTTAGGGACACTTTTAAAATTGGGCGTATTTGCAATTGCTGCATTAATATATGCTAAAACGCAAGAAACAAAGGTGGGTATTCCCACTTTATCTGTTTGCATGGGAATTTATTTGTTGTATTCATGGCTTGAAATTCGTTGGGCAACAAAAAAGAATTAGTTTTTCAAACGCATTAAATATTTTTCTTGGCAAAAGTTGAACATCCACTAAACGCGCTCAATGCCTACTTGCCAGATGGTGCATTTGAACCTGTTGTTGCCTTAATTAATCAATACAAAGTTCATTTAACAGTCACCAAAGAAAGGAAGTCTGTGTTAGGTGATTACCGTCATGCTTTCCAAGGCGCCAATCATAAAATTTCAGTCAATGGAAATTTAAATAAGTATGAATTCCTAATCACTTTACTTCATGAATTGGCCCATCTGTTATGTTATGAACAATATAGAAATAGGGTGGATGGACATGGTAAAGAATGGAAAAGTATTTACGGACATTTGCTGGCGCAATTTATACAACAAGGGATATTTCCTGATGATATCAAAAAGGCATTAAGTAAAACTTTATTAAATCCTGCAGCCACCGCTAATGGGGAAACCAAACTTTTATTGGTTTTGAGAAAGTATAATGAAGTAAAAAAAGTGGGCGTGGCACTGGTTGCTCATATTGCAGAGGGCACATTATTTGAATCCTTACATGGAAAAATATTTAGGCGTGGTAAAAAGCGCCGTATACGTATTGAATGTGTTGAGGTAGCCACGGGTCAGGTTTACTCCTTTAGTGCTTTAACTGAAGTGAAGCTAGTGAATGGGGTATAACATTTTAAAAATCATCAGCCGATAATTCAAAGCCCATAAATTCGAAGAATGGGCTGAAGAATTAAAACAAATACCCCCGAGCGATCGGGGGTATTTTAAAAGTCATAAGAGAGTTTTTCATAAGCCATTATTTTCTTCGAAAATGGCTTATGAAAAACTAAGCTACGGCTTGCTTTACTAAAGCAGCTGCTTCGCTCAACTGAATAGCAGACTGAACTTTCAATCCACTTTCGTCAATTAATTTTTTAGCTTCCACAGCATTGGTGCCTTGTAAACGCACAATGATTGGGATATTAATATCACCTAATTTGTTGAAAGCTTCAATAACACCAGCAGCAACACGATCGCAACGAACGATACCGCCAAATATGTTAATTAAAATCGCTTTTACATTAGGATCTTTCAAAATAATTCTAAATCCTGCTTCCACTGTTTGCGCATTCGCAGTACCACCTACATCTAAAAAGTTAGCGGGCTCACCACCACTTAATTTAATCATATCCATAGTTGCCATGGCAAGTCCAGCACCATTCACCATACAACCCACATTGCCATCTAATTTAACAAAGTTTAAATTGTATTCACCTGCTTCCACTTCGGTAGGATCTTCTTCGCTAACATCTCTCATTGCTAATAAATCAGGATGGCGCATTAAAGCATTATCATCAATATTCATTTTGCAATCTACTGCGATCATTTTGTCATCGCTTGTTTTGAATAGGGGATTAATCTCAAGCATTCCGCAGTCTAAACCCACGTAGGCATTGTATAAATTGGTTACAAATTTTATACAACTTTTAAAGGCATCACCGCTTAGTCCCAAGTTGAAAGCAATTTTACGTGCTTGAAAACCTTGCAAGGCACCACCAGGGTGTACCCACTCTTTAAATATTTTTTCAGGAGTATTATGTGCGACTTCCTCAATATCCATTCCACCTTCAGTGCTATACATAATTACATTCATTCCTTTGGAACGATCTAATAAAATAGACAAGTAAAATTCTTTGGTAGGTTGAGGGCCTTCATAATATACGTCCTGTGCAACAAGTATTTTTGAAACTAATTTACCTGCAGGGCCAGTTTGGATGGTCACTAATGTGCCACCTAAAATGTTTTTCGCAAAGGTTTCAATATCAGCTGCTGATTTACCAACGGCTACACCTCTTTGTTCAGTGCCTAC
>DOMR01000100.1 GCA_003509845.1 Chitinophagaceae bacterium
AGTTCAGATTTCATTGTATTAATGACTGTAAAAAGTAAATCAAAAAGTATTTATGAATTAACGGAGTATGCGGAGAATGTTTTACAACAACGTTTTCAAACGATCGACGAGGTGAGTAGTGTGAGTGTTAGAGGTAAGCGTTATTCAATGCGCATATTTCCTAATTCAGATTTATTGAATGCATTTGGCATTGCTTTCAATGATATTCAAGTGGCATTAAACAAAGAAAATGTGGAATTACCCGCTGGAAAAATTAATGGCACTAAAGCAGAATACATCATTCGAACATTAGGTCGACTATCCACCGAGGCTGAATTTAATAATATCATATTAAAGCAGGATGCTTCAGGAATTATTCGATTAGGGGATGTTGCTAAAGTAGAATTAGGTCCTGAGCAAGAGGATCAAGCTGTTTATTTTAATGGTGCGCAATCAATAATGGTATCACTTTCACCACAACCAGGGGCTAACTATATTAAAATAGCCGATGAATTTTATAAGCGCTTGGAAGAAATTAAAAGTTCAAATAAAACGGATATTGAATTTGATGTTCCTATTGATAATACTAAAAATGTTCGTAGGGCTTTAGCAGAAGTGAAGGAGACAATTTTTATTTCATTTGCACTTGTGGTATTGGTGATATTTTTCTTTTTTAGAAATTGGTTGATTGCGATTAGACCACTTATCGATATTCCTATTTCATTAATTGCTACTTTTTTCATTATGTACCTTGCGGGGTTCTCTATCAACGTACTTACCTTATTAGCCATCGTATTAGCAACAGGCTTGGTAGTAGATGATGGAATTGTGGTCACCGAAAATATATTTAGAAAATTAGAAGAAGGATTAAATTTAAAGGATGCGGCAAGAGAAGGTAGTAAAGAAATTTTCTTTGCGGTTATTTCTACTTCTATCACGTTGGCAGTGGTATTTATGCCAGTGATATTTTTACAAGGTTTCATTGGTTCATTATTTAAAGAGTTTGGCGTTGTAGTCGCCGGTGCAGTTTTGGTCTCCGCATTTGTTTCCTTGACCATTACGCCTGTATTGAATGTGTATTTAAATCGCAAGGATGGCAAACAAGGAAAGTTTTATGAGCAGACTGAACCGTTTTTTAAAGGCATGGAAAATGGCTATAAAAATTTATTGGCCAAATTTTTAAAAGTGCGTTGGATGGCTTGGGTAATTGTTGTTGCATGTGTGGGTATTATCGTTTTAATTGGGACCAACATACAATCTGAATTAGCGCCTATGGAGGACAAGGGTACCGTCCGCGTTACAATGACTGGACAAGAGGGTACTAGCTTTGATGATATGCGTGGTAATTTGCTAAGAACCATACGTTTGATGCAGGACTCTGTTCCTGAACATGCTTTTACATGGGGAAGTGTGCCAGGATATGGTGGCTCAAGTGGAAGTAGTAGTGCTTCTGGAAGGATTGGATTTGTGCCTTTATCTGAGCGAAAAAGAAGTCAAACAGAAATCGTAAACGATTTAAATAAAAAGCTAAAAAAATTCAAAGACGTAAGAGTGTTTGTGGTGGAAGAGCAAACTATTTCAGTAGGTATTTCCTCGAGAGGCTCCTTGCCAGTTCAGTTTATAATACAGAATTTGGATTTCCAAAAAATTCGCAACGTCATTCCTGAATTTTTAGATGCTGCTCGAAAAGATAAAACTTTCCAAAATGTGGATGTGAATTTAAAATTCAATAAACCTGAATTTGATTTAAACATTGACCGTATGCGCGCGCGCGATTTAGGTTTAACGACAGCTGATATTTCTCAAGCATTACAATCGGCATTCAGTGGTGCTAGATCCGCCTATTTTATAATGAACGATCGTCAATATGAAGTTATTACACAAGTGCCAAGAGCGGATCGTAACTCACCAGCAGATATTAATAAAATATATTTACGTAATAACCGTGGCGAGAGTATTCCAATTTCAAGTGTATTGACTGTTACTGAAAATAGTAACCCACCAAGTTTATATCATTACAACCGATTTAATTCAGCAACAATTTCTGCATCATTAGCCGAAGGTAAAACGATTGGGGACGGTGTTGCTGCGATGGAACGAATTTCAAAAGAAAAATTAGATGAAAGTTTCCAAACAGCTTTAAGTGGTCCATCAAGAGATTACAAAGAGAGTTCCTCCAATATTGCGTATGCATTAATTTTAGCGTTGATTTTAATTTATTTAGTGCTTGCTGCGCAGTTTGAAAGTTTCAAGGATCCTTTCATTATTATGATTACTGTGCCTTTGGCGATCGCAGGCGCATTAATATTTTTATGGCTATTTGGACAAACTTTAAATATATTTTCAGAAATTGGAATTATCATGTTGATTGGACTCGTGACCAAGAATGGAATTTTAATTGTTGAATTTGCTAATAAAAAAAGAGCTGCGGGCTTGGAGTTAAAGGAAGCAGTACTTGTAGCTGCATCACAAAGATTCCGTCCTATCTTAATGACAAGTTTGGCTACGGCACTCGGCGCACTTCCAATTGCAATAAGTATTGGTGCTGCTGCTACTAGTCGTAAACCGCTTGGGACCGTTATCGTAGGTGGATTGATGTTTTCATTGGTACTTACCTTGTTTGTGATTCCAGCAGTATACACTTATGTATCAAGCAAGCATAAAAGAAAAATTGATTAATTTAGCGAAGATGGGTGGAAATTAAATTTGAATACGATTCAAGTTTAATTTTGTGTATCTTAAATTGCCAAACGGAAACTTATGCCTAATCAACGATTTTTATCCTTGGATGTTTTTAGAGGAATGACCATTTGCTTAATGATCATTGTAAATACACCAGGTGATCCTTCACTCACGTTTGCTCCTTTTTTACATGCGAGTTGGCATGGGTTTACGCCCACTGATTTAGTATTTCCTTCCTTTTTATTTGCGGTTGGAAATTCATTAAGTTTTATTGAGCCCACTTGGGCTAAATTAAATAATAGTACTGTTTTATT
>DOMR01000050.1 GCA_003509845.1 Chitinophagaceae bacterium
ACAGGCCTTTCCCGACCTTTGTTACATGAGAGTTATCATTACCGCAGCCACCAATGGCGAATGGATGCCCAGTTTTCAAAAAATTAACCCCGCTTATGCTGGAACAAACAAGCGATTTTCGGTGGGTTTTCATGAATCGGGTATTGGTTTATTGGCCAGTAGCGTTTCCTTAATGAAGATGTTTGTGCAAGAAACCCCCAGCTTAATTATTCAAGTGGGTATTGCAGGTTGCTTGGATAAAAAAATTCCATTGGGTAAGGTTTTTGCAGTGAAAGATGATTTTGCAGGAGATATTGGTGTGATGGAAAATAAGGTTTGGAAAGATTTATTTGACATGAAATTTGACAAACCCAATGATGCGCCTTATGAAAAGAAATCATTGCCGAATCCCTGGTTAAGTCAATACAATTTATTGAAGCTACCCACAAAAAAAGGGGTTACCGTAAATACCATTACTACCGATAAAAATAAAATTGATTTATACAGTGGTCGTTATAAAGCAACCCTAGAATCCATGGAGGGAGCGGCTTTGCATTATATGGGTCGTGATTTAAATATTCCTTTTATACAAATTCGCGCGGTATCAAATTATGTGGGCGAAAGAAATAAAGCGAAATGGGAAATGCAGGAAGCTATTTATAATTTGAATGAAACCTTATTGCAATATTTAGATGCCCTTAATAAAATTGCCTAACCATGCCCGAGTTTGAAATAGGTTTTTCACCCTGCCCTAACGATACTTTTATTTTTGATGCATTAGTGAATCATAAAATAGATACCAAGGGGTATACTTTTAAAGTGCATTTGCAAGATGTGCAAACTTTAAATGAATGGGCCATTGCAGGCAAACTTCCTTTCTCTAAAATTAGTTATGGCGTTTGGCCATTGGTAAAAAATAATTATTCTTTATTAAATAGTGGCGGTGCTTTGGGTAAAGGCGTTGGACCCTTATTGGTTTACAAGGAAGATGCATCTCGTCCTGATGGCAAGCCAGATGCTGATACCATGCGCGTAGCTATACCTGGCGTGAATACCACAGCGCATTTACTTTTTAGCTTGGCATTCCCTAATGTTGCCAACAAAGAATTTTTAGTATTTAATGAAATAGAAAACGCTGTGTTAAATGGCAAAGTTGACGCCGGTGTTATTATTCATGAAAACCGTTTTACTTATGCCGATAAAGGTTTAAGTAAGTGGATGGACCTAGGTACTTATTTTGAAGAAACATTTAACGCACCAATACCTTTAGGTGGCATTATTGCGCGCAATGATATTAATGCAAATGAAATTACAATCGTAGATGATTTGATCAAACAGAGTGTGCAATATGCTTTTGCCAATAGTTACGATATATTACCTGACTATGTTAAATCCCACTCTCAAGAAATGTCCGAACAAGTAATGCGACAACATATTGATTTATATGTAAACGATTTTACTATTGACATGGGCGATACAGGAAGAAAAGCGATTGCTAAACTTGTGCAAGTTTACAACTCTTAGTTACTCGTTTTTTTTGAGCCAATTTTAGGCGTATTTGACTTAGCTAACTTTTCTTGGATATAATTATTTAGTTGCTCTAAATTCATATCCTTTGTTTCTTTACTTATTAAGTTTCTTGAATCTCTCATCATCTTTACAGCGTCAAATGACTTAGTAATTTTATTTGTTTTCATGATTCAATAATTCAAATTGTGTATAAATTTCTACAGGATTATATCCTAACATCAAATTTACCGAATTAAAACTATCTGTTCAACTTTAAACTTACACATCTTTCAAAGCCTTGGCATAGGCAGCTAGGACGCGTTCCCGCGCTTCCTCATGCACCACAATTGGTTTGGGATAGTCAAAACTATCTAATTCGGGAACCCAATGCCTGATGTATTTTAAATCCTTGTCAAATTTTTCAGTTTGTAAGCGCGGATTGAAAACTCTAAAGTAAGGCGCTGCATCACAACCACTACCACTCGCCCACTGCCAACCACCATTATTCGCTGCTAAATCAAAGTCCAATAATTTTTGCGCAAAATAAGCTTCGCCCCAACGCCAATCAATCAATAAATGCTTGGTTAGAAAACTTGCAACAATCATGCGCACTCTATTATGCATAAATCCGGTCGTATTTAATTCACGCATACCCGCATCCACGATTGGATAACCTGTGCGCCCTTCACACCAAGCTTTAAATTCTTTTTCATTATTACGCCATTCTATAAAATCATACTTTGGCTTGAATGATTTCCCCTCTGCAATTTGCGGAAACTGCCATAAAATCATATGATAAAAATCGCGCCAAATAAGTTCATTGAAAAAAGTTGCATTTAAGCTTTGCGTTTCCAAAGCCAATGACCTTGCGGATATGGTGCCAAAACGTAAATGCACACTTAAGTGCGTAGTTGCATTTAATGCAGGGAAATTTCTTTGTTCCGTATAATTTTTCACCACCGATGTTTTAAATTGCATCGGCGGAATTTCTACATCCGTTTTTTCAAAACCCATTTCTTTCAAACTAGGCAGCTTAAATTCTTTTATGTCTAAAAAATAATCCAATAATTTATCCGACGGAAATTTCTTCGGTGTTTTCACTGCCCATGTTGCTCTCCATTTATTTGCATAAGGGGTATAAATCGTATAAGGTTTGCCATCATCTTTGGTCACCTCGTCTTTTTCAAAAATAACTTGATCCTTAAAGTGATGATAGGTCGCTTTATTTTTTAAAGTCATCTTTTCAATAGCTGCATCACGCGCATTGGCCTTAGGACCATAATCATGATTCGTATAAACTGCACTGATATTAAATTCAGAAAACAACTTTTCAAAAACTTCCGATGGTGTTCCGTATTTCACCCAAAGTGATTTTCCCTTGGCCACTAAATCCTGTTGCAACCTAGTTAGAGTTTGATGAATAAAATCGACCCTTCTATCTGCCTTATCTTCTGATTGATTTAAAATAGTTTTATCAAAAACGAAAATAGGTAACACCTGGGTGCCTTGTAATTTTGCCTGATAAAGTGCATGGTACAAGCCTGCATTGTCCTCCCATCTTAAATCGCGTCGAAACCAAAAAATATGTATAGGTGCTGCCATTGGGTTATTTTAATTGCTTGTTGAAGCAAATCTAGCTATTAACAAAACAGTATAAAAATAGTTGTGTCCCCTTTTAATTAAATACTGCTTTTTTATAATTAATTTTAGGTATGCAAATTAGCACTATTACCGCAGCCTTGGAAACTTGGGCACCCCTTTCCTATCAGGAATCCTATGATAATGCAGGTTTAATTATTGGCGATCCACTTGCCAATTGTACCGGAATTTTATGTTCCTTAGATTGTACCGAAGCAGTGGTTGACGAAGCCATCGCCCAAGGTTGTAACCTAATTGTGAGTCATCATCCTATTGTATTTAAGGGAATCAAACAATTTACCCCCAATCACTATGTGACTAGGGTCGCAGTTAAGGCCATTAAAAATAATATCGCAGTTTACGCCATTCACACCAATTTGGATAATATCATTGACGGGGTAAATAAAACCCTGGCCGATAAACTTCGATTAGAAAA
>DOMR01000074.1 GCA_003509845.1 Chitinophagaceae bacterium
CTTAAGGCTACTCTGCCATCATCTCTTTTATTTTCTCTATAATTTCTTCCGTATTCGGTTTGGAAAAATAATCCCCATCACTTGCATAAGCTGGACGGTGTGCTTTTGCACTAATGGTGCGCGCTGTAGCATCTAACCACTTATAGCCGCCTTGCACTTCAAGTACTTGCTGATACATATAAGCACTTGCACCACCTGGCACATCTTCATCCACAAATACAATACGATTTGTTTTTTTCAAGGATGCCAATATTTGATGATGAATATCAAATGGTAATAAGGTTTGTACGTCTATAATTTCGCAATCAATACCCATCTCTGCTAATCTTATCGCTGCATCTTCAATAATACGTATAGTAGAACCATAGGAAACAATCGTAATGTCACTTCCTTCTCTAATGATTTCAGGAACGCCCAATGCCACCTTAAAGGACATTAAATTAGTAGGCATTTGCTCCTTTAAACGATAGCCATTCAAACACTCTATTAATAAAGCAGGATCATTACCAGCAAGTAAAGTATTATACATGCCTACCGATTGCACCATATTTCTTGGCACACATATATACATGCCTCTTAAAGCATTAATAATGACACCCATGGGTGAACCACTATGAAAAATTCCTTCCAATCGATGGCCTCTGGTTCGGATAATTACCGGACTACTTTGCAAACCATTACTGCGATAGTGCAGCGTTGCAACATCATCACTTAGGGTTTGTAATCCATATAATAAATAATCTAAGTATTGAATTTCAGCGATCGGCCTTAAGCCTCTCATCGCCATGCCATGTGCCTGACCCATGATGGATTGCTCGCGAATACCAGTATCAAATATGCGATCAGCACCATGCTTAATTTGCAAGCCTGCGAAACCTTGATTTACATCTCCTATATTTCCTAAGTCCTCCCCAAATGCATATACCAAAGGATTGGATGCAAACAATTCATCAAAATAATGATTCAAAATTTCAAAGCCATTCAAAGTAGTCGCATCTGCATTTAATACTGCAGGTACGCCTGCAACATTTAATGTGCGCTTTGGACCTTCGTTGTATAAATTTTTACTATAGTATGGCGCTTGCTCAATATGATAGTTGGATAAAAATTCAAGCACCCCATTTTTATTAGGATGATTGGGTAATTTTTCAAGCACCAAATGAATTGCTCTGAAAATATCTCTTTTTAACGGCTCTCTATTCGAAATTAATTCCTGTGTCAATTGCTGTGCTGTTGCTAAATCATCTTGACTTAATCCTTGATAGGCCAAGGCAACCCCTTGCTTTATTTTTTCATTAATGGGTGCGATATATTTATTCCAAGCCCTTAATTTTGCATCTCGGACCGCTTGTTTTATTTGCGCTTCAAAAATTTGCAAATCGGACTCATTACTTAATTCATTCAACAACAACCATTCCCTCATTTTCTTAATACAATCCCACTCCCGCTCCCATTGCAAACGTTCCGTTGATTTATATCTTTCATGACTTCCACTAGTGGAATGTCCTTGTGGTTGCGTTAATTCCTGCACATGAAATACAACAGGCACATGTGTATTCCTTGTATAGGTGATGCCTTGTTCAAAAACTTCACACAATGCTGCATAGTCCCAACCTTTGACAGTAAAAATTTTAATGCCATTGGTGTTGGGTTCTTTTTGCATGCCTTGTAAAGCTTCAGATATGGAACCCTTGGTTGTTTGCAACTTTGTGGGTACTGAAATTCCATATCCATCATCATACACAAAAATGGCCAAGGGTACTTGTAAAACTCCCGCAGCATTTATCACTTCCCAAAATTGTCCTTCAGAAGTACTCGCATCCCCAATAGTGCAAAAACATACTTCATTGCCGTCATTCGATAAATGCGAAAATAAATCCTTGTGTTTTGACTGTTTAAAACATTTTGATGCAAATGCCAAGCCCAATGCTCTTGCCATTTGACCAGCGGTAGGTGCAATATCCGCAGATATATTAAAACGATTCACCAAATCATGCCAATCTCCATTTTCATTCACAAATGCAGTTGCAAAATGCGCATTCATATTTTTACCACCACTATAAGGATCATTTTCTACGTCAGAATATAATTGCGCAAAATAATCTTCCACATTGGAAGTGCCCATGGCAAACATCAAAGTTTGGTCCCTATAATAACCACTTCTAAAATCACCTTTTTGAAAAAATTTTGCTAATGCGACTTGGGCAATTTCCTTACCATCTCCAAAAATGCCAAATTTTGCTTTCCCTGTTAAAACTTCACGTCGACCAAGTAAACTTACTTCCCTACTCATTAGGGCAATTCGGTAATCCTCCAGTACAGATTTTTTAAATGCTTCAAAAGAAAGCATTTCAGGTGTTAAAACAGGATCAAGGGTGGATTCCATACAGCAAAAATAGGGGGCAAAAAGCATAAAAAACCAAGAATTAGATAAAATCATTTAATTCCCTATTTTTTGATAAATTTACACCCAACAAAGCCTCCACTCAACCCATTTTTTATGAAAAAATCACTCTTTATTTTAAGCCTAGTTTTGGGCATTTGCAGCTCAATTTCAGCGCAAACAACAGCGACTATTGATCAATTATTAAAGTTCAAAAATGAAAACTTTGACTTTGGTAAAATAAGCTTCGGTAAACCAGCTACTTACACTATAGAATTCACAAATATCAGCAAGGACACCATTACTTTGGTAAATGCGCGTCCAGGTTGTGGTTGTACTACCCCGAATTTTAAACCCAATGAAAAAATTGCACCCGGTAAAGTGGGACAAGTACAGATTACCTTTAATGGAAGTGCGATGGGAAGTTTTACACGAGCTACGGCTCTTGAATTTTCAAATGGTTTAGTGAAGCAAACACAATTTGCTGGGGAAGGCGTTGCTATTACCAATGCACCGCCAGCACCAATCATTAATAGCCCAAATAGTCATTAAAACAATTGGATTGTTTTCCAAAGCCTAACATCAATTATCAGTTACTCATTTATCTTACTTATCAATTAAAATACTTTATTCATTAAAAATTTTTAAATTATGAAATTAACATTATTACTAATTGCATCACTAATATCATTTACGAGTATGGCACAAACAGGTGTGCAATTTGATAAACTAAATTACAATTACGGAAAATTAAAATTAGGTGTACATAAATCAGTCATCTTTAACTATACCAATAATGATGCAAAACCAGCAGTGATTGAATTTGCAAATGCAGAGTGCGGATGTACGCAACCTGAATACAATCAAAAGCCCATTTTAAAAGGTCAAAAAGGAACCATTAAAATTACTTATACATCGCCTGCAACAGGTGCATTTAAAAAGAAAGTGACTGTTAAATTTGCTGGTGTTAAAGTACCAACAGAATTAACCATCGAAGGTGAAGTGAATTAAAAAATTTACATCAAACACCTTTTCAAGTACCACTAATAAAAATGATACTTATTACTTGAACTCATAAACTGCAAAAAAATATTAAAGTGTTCATTGAATAATAACGAACACTTGGTATTATTCAACATTAAAAGCGTCCCGATTTCTCGGGACGCTTTTTTATTATAGTGTTCAAGCATATCTTTGTTTGAATGATACAAATAAGCAAACGAGGCATTCAAATGCCTTCCTCTCCCATTCGAAAACTAGCTCCCTTCGCAGATGCTGCAAAAAAAGAAGGCGTACAAGTGTATCATTTAAATATTGGACAACCTGATATTGAAACGCCCATTATCATGATGGAAGCGGTGCAGCAAGCCAATTTAAAAGTTTTAGAATATACAGACAGCCGTGGTATTTTAAGTTTAAGAAAAAAACTAGCAGACTACTATATCAGCAAAGGAATTGATGTAACCTATGAAGATGTTTTAATTACCATTGGCGGAAGTGAGGCCATTTTATTTGCTTTTATGGCCTGCTTGGATGAGGGTGATGAAATTATCGTACCCGAACCATTTTATGCAAACTATATTGGGTTTGCGATGGCCGCAGGTATTCATATCATACCTATAACATCCAGCATTACAAATGGATTTGCATTACCTCCCATTGCTTCTTTTAAGGAAAAAATTACCCCTAAAACCAAGGGCATATTTATTTGCAACCCCAACAATCCTACAGGATATGTTTATAGCGAAGCTGAATTATTACAAATAAGAGATTTAATAAAAGAAAAAGAATTGTACTTATTTTCTGATGAAGCATATACTGAATTTAGTTATGAAGGAAAGGTGAAAAGCACTTTAACATTAGAGGGTGTAGCCGACCGGGTGATCATGATTGATACTTTTAGTAAAAAGTATTCCGCATGTGGCGCACGTATTGGTGCATTAGTTACTAAAAATAAACAAGTCATTGAAGCTGTAATAAAATTTGCACAAGCAAGATTAAGTCCACCCACCTTGGAACAAATTGCTGCCGAGGCTGCACTAGGATTACCCGTTAATTATTTTGACGAAACGAGAGAAGAATATAAAAATAGGCGCGATATATTAATGAATCGACTATCAAAAATGGAAGGGGTGTATTGCCCAGTTCCTAGTGGTGCATTTTATGCAATGGCACAATTACCAGTTAAAAATACCGATGACTTTTGCCAATGGCTTTTGACTAGCTTTAGACACAATAATGCCACCATCATGTTGGCCCCTGGTAGCGGCTTTTACACAACCCCAGGGCTTGGCTTGAACGAAGTAAGGCTTGCCTATGTTTTAAACGAGAAGGACATCAATTTAGCCATGGATTGCCTTGAACAGGCTTTACGCGTTTACCCTAACTAATAAGCGGTAAAACTCATCACATTTAACAATAAGTTATTACATGGGCATTGGATACAATACTACCTTTGTGCTTGTATATGTGGTTTGGTTTACCCATACAAGCAAGCAATCGAAAATCGCCCTTTAGTTCTCTAAGGGGCTTTTTTATGTAGAAAATTACGCCGGTAAAATGGATTAATATTTCTGGGTGGGTATATTATAAGTGCCTCTGTCCTTAGCTTGGCTAATGTATAACATGATTTGATAAACCAATTTACTCTTTACTGGATTGCCATTTATACTTGCAGGAATAAACTCGTAAGCATCCCCATGTAAATCTCTAATAGACTGATTAAATTCAGCATTGTAAAAGGTAGAAGTATATTTAATATTAAAATCCTCCAATTTTCCAGTTGCAGAAATATCAAAAACATATTCCATAAGTATATCTTCCCTTTGATCTTTGGCACCTTCTGGTAACTTGCGTTGGTTATACAATAAATAAAAACCATAATCAAGGCCGCCAATCTTAACAGGCGCTTCCACTTTAGGTTTAGTAAAGCCATTCGTATCAATCACGGATGCTTGTTTTACAATAGATGATACATCTGGTATATTATAAATTAATTTTTTACTAGTAAAATCATACACCTGAATCAAATCACCATTTTGGCTAAAATAATTCCAAATACTATCCTTTAATCC
>DOMR01000040.1 GCA_003509845.1 Chitinophagaceae bacterium
GGTTCACGATACTATACGCATAATGTCCGATTATAACCGCATTTATGCGTATTATGACACCTTAAAGCTGGATTCCTTACAATATGTTTATGTAAGCGACACAATCAGTCAAAATAAGATATTAGGAAGGGGATATGGAGGGCATTTCGTAGATAAAACCATTAGAATAGAAACCACAAAGATAATGCCACCTAAATTTGCGGTTTATTGGGGTGTTTTAGGCGATTATAGGGAGTTTGACAAGAAGATAGGGTTTGGCTTTGGGTTAGCGTTCAAGATGCCTAAAAATGGCTTATTTACATTAGGAGCAACTACTAACCAATATTCAATAGGAATTTACAAAAAGTTATAATATGATACCAATTAAATTTAAGGAGTTTGCATCCAACCCTGTTGTGGGTACTTT
Source organism: Chitinophagaceae bacterium (assembly GCA_003509845.1). GTDB lineage: Bacteria > Bacteroidota > Bacteroidia > Chitinophagales > Chitinophagaceae > Sediminibacterium. The sequence continues at coordinate 407 of DOMR01000040.1, forward strand.
GTTTGTGGTTTTAGTAGCCATTGGCTATTTGTATGTTGATGTTCGTAGCACCTTTCAAGGTCAGGCTAAAAATCAAGATGTAAAGATTGAGAAGCTAGAAACTAGGCTTGATGTTGTTACAAATGCTTTACGCAGATGTGATTCAAGTTTAGCAGCAGCAAGTACTAAACTTTCTACTTTGGAGCAATTAGGTAAAATTCAAAAGATAAACTAATGAGATATTTATTTATTTTATTCTTATTTGGTTGCGGAGTACAGGCACAAAAGATTGACAAGGATGTTGAATTTGAGGAACTAATGAAGCAAGTAAATGCAACTAATGTAAAATCTGCAACAGTTCTAGCAAAGGCAACTAAAAAGGAAAAGCAATTAGTTACAAATGCAGTTGCAACCATTACGCAAATGAAAAGCGAAATAAGTGAACTAAAAAGTGAAATAAGCCAATTTAAGATTGATACTATTTACATTCACGATACAGTTCTAATAAAGGAAAAAAAGAACTTTTGGGGTAAAGTTAAAACTGATACAACTAATTAAGATGAAGCAATTTTTTACTGAAGATAACGGAAGGTTATCAATGAAGCGTTTATGTGGGTTGTTATGTGTTGTAGCGTTATGCGTTACAATGTATCATAATTCATTTAGTGAATTAAGTAAAGCACCCAGCGAGGCTTTGGTGTATGCGGTTGCAAGTTTGGCTTTTGGATGTTTAGGATTAACAACGGCAGAGAAAATATTTAAAAAGAAAGATAATGATATCCAAGAAAGCAACTGACCTTATCATTCAACACGAAGTGGGTGGTAGGGCATACTACGAAAAGAAATTACAAGCACCTATTTGGGCAGGTGGCGAAAGCGGTGTAACAATCGGAATGGGGTACGATTTGGGTTATAACACCGAAAAACAATTTATGCTTGACTGGTCAGGTGTAATCAATTTAAATTATATAAACGCATTACGACCAACAATAGGTATAAAAGGACCACAGGCAAAGGCAATGCTTAAAGGCGAAATATTAAATGTTAGAATTCCATACAATACGGCATACGAAGTTTTCGTTAAGAGTTCATTACCTAGATACTACGCAATGACCAAGAAGATTTATCCTAATATGGACTTACTTAACGATGACACAAAAGGTGCATTGGTTTCAGTAGTTTATAACAGGGGTAATAAATTGGAAGGGGATTCAAGGGCAGAAATGAGGGCAATAGTTGATTTGATTGCTAAACAGGATTATGAAGGTATTGCAGAGCAGATTGAAAAGAGTAAACGACTTTGGGAGAATAAAGGATTAGATGGGCTAGTTTTAAGAAGGGAAAGTGAGGCAGATTTGGTTCGTGATTCAATGGCATAAACAAACACAAACAATATGGGTGGAAGCAACCGAACAATGAGTGGTCAAATTATAAATGACTACTTGGGGAAGTATCCTTCGTGGATGCCATCGCATACCCTTGCATCATTAATCTATAAGGAAAACTCAAATCACTTTGAAGATAAGGAACAAATCCGAAGCCTAATAAGATATTACAGGGGTAAGCTAGGTAATACAAAATCCAGCGATAAAGACTTTCACGATGAATACAAAAGAACGAGTGTAAACTTTGTGCAACCGCCATCTTGGGTAGAAGAAAAGGTAGTATTTTCACTACCAATTGGAATTAAGAAAATGGGATTTATTAGTGATTTGCAAGTTCCATTCCACGACCCTACTGCAATAGATATTTGTTTTGAGTATCTTACAAAAGAAGGAATTGATAGTTTATTTATGAATGGCGACGTGTGCGATTTTTATCAATTAAGTGATTTCCAAAAAGACCCACGAGTAAGAAAGTTTGATGAGGAATACGAGGCAATCCTTGAGATGCTGGGTTACATTAGAAAAGTATTTCCTGATATAGTTATATATTATAACCTTGATGCTAATCACGAAGCAAGGTATCAAAGGTATATGCGGACAAAAGCACCTGAATTATTAGGAATAGATTTATTTGAGATTGAAGATATTTTTAGATTGAATGCGTTTAATATCAAACCAATTAAAGACATAGACCATATTAAGTTTGGACACTTACCAATAATTCACGGAGATACAACATTCAAAAGGGGTTCAGGGGTAAGTCCAGCTAAAACTTTATTTGATAGGGTTAAACAATCCGCTATTGCTTCGCATTGCCATCGTACAAGCGAATTTACGACCAAGAATCAGTTTGATGGGGAAATATTTACTACTTGGACAACAGGTCATTTAATGCACCCTAACGTGGAATATTGTAAACACGTTGACCAATACAATCAAGGCTTTGCAGTGTTAGAAAAAGAAACAAGCGGAGAATATAGAGTACACAATAAAAGAATTATTAATAATAAAGTATTTTAAAATGCGTATGCCTAAAAATTGGAACAAACTAACCTTAAACGAGCAGGAAAGCTGGTTGGTAAAAAAGTATCAGGAAATGTTAACCGAAGTAGATTCGGTAACAAAGATGTTAGCTAAAATACGAGGTGGGCAAAGAATTAAGATAGCGGATGAGATATCACGACCCGATGAAGCAATTTTAAAAGCGTGAGAATTAAAATCATATACAAGAAACTCGGAAGGGAACAAGCACACGGCATTGCTGAAAGTGATGGCAATATATATTTAGACCCAAGATTAAGAGGTAAGAAACATTGCGAAATTTTGATACACGAAGTGCTGCACTTACTGAACCCAAACGATAGTGAATTAGCTATCATTAAAAAATCAATAACTTTGACCAAAGTCCTGTGGAAGGAAGGCTATCGTAGAGTGGATGACACGAATGATGAGCCATTACAGGATGGTTCAATATAGGTTGTTTGGTTTGATTCATAGTTTGGTTTAACCCAGTGTAAAAAGCTGGGTTTT
>DOMR01000165.1 GCA_003509845.1 Chitinophagaceae bacterium
AGGCTCTAGTTGTTTTTCTAGCCATACACACCCTTCGCACTCTCCTGCTTCGGCTGTTATGCCTGTGGTGGATGTGTTTTGATTTACTTGATCGATAAACACTCCGCGAGTAATTCCTATATTTTGTATCCATGGCATATTTCCTGGTATAAGTGGATTTCCATCTACAAATACATTTAACTCTACTAAACTTTGTACCACATTTGTTCCCGTTAAATGCAACTTAGCCCTATACACTGGCGGTGCTCCTGGGGTTAGGTTACTGCTTGCTAAATATTTACGCTGATACGTTGCCATTGTATTTCCGCTAGCATCACGTACATAATCCGTTATATTCCAATGCTGCTTACCCAATAATGCACCTTGTGGATTTTTAGGTTTTACTATTTTACTGATACGTTGCCCTAGGGCATCGTATATAAACTCTAAATCGGGTTTGGTACTATTGGGTTTTCGGATAATCTCAGACACCTTTCCGCTGATATTCCATTTAATTTCCTGTATTTCCTCCTGCTCATCCTTAATTAAATTCCCTATAGCATCGTAGGCATAATTATTTGGCATTTGATTTTTTAAATCGTTGGTATATGCCGCATTATTTACAGCATCACTTACATACAACAACTGATTTTTTCCGGCTTGATAATGATATGTAAAATCATCCATATCCGGTGAAGATCCACCAGCTTGATGTCCGCTGCGTTGTAGTTTTTGTAAATTCCCATCCGCATCATAACTGTATCGTGTACGGTATTTATTACTAATACCCACTCCCGCAAAACTATTACTTTGTATTGCACTTGCACCACTAAACACATCCATACTTACTATACGGTTTAACTGATCGTATTGATAACTGGTTAATTGTGGCTCCAAATCCCCCTCGTTACTATCCTGCGGACTTTGTATACTGGTTACCATGTGCCTGATATTTCCATTAAACAACTGCTTTTTTGTATCGGTTAACAAAGTATTACCTGTTACACTTGCAAAAAAATTATTTCCTTGGGCACCTATAGCTTCGTAATCCCCATTAAAATAACTTAAGCTAAAACCAAAAGCATCCTCTCCCATGTTTTTATGGATATTTGCCTTAGATAATAAATAACTTCCTGTGTTTACATCTCCATCATATCCATCCTTCCCTAAATCGCGCTGTTTTTGTCGGGTATCACTATTTACACCCTTTAACCATCCGTTTAAATTATACACATAATCCAACCCCTGTACTTTATCCTCCCCTAATTCCGTGCGGGCTAATGGGCCGTGTAAGTAATAAAAATAGCGTGCATCCTCCTCCCAAGCATAGCCATCCTCCGAGGTATAAACATTGGTAATACGATTATCCGCATCGTAATTGTATTTATGATAAAATGCATCGGCACTTCCCGGTTGGTAGACCTAAAAGGCGAATCGTTAAGAAAACAAAAATTAAACGCAATTAATCAAAATAATAACTAACATTGCATTATCTTTTTAGTGGCACCCATGCGACCGAAAACACTGGCACGGATAGACCGAAATACGCAAATGCACCTCTTTTACATTTCCGCTTACCAAATCGTAGTGGTATTATTTATAATTATCATCATTAACTTTAATTCCTAATTTTCTAATTTCATCTAATACCTCTTCATTTTTAATGTTTATGAATAACCTTTTTAAATTCTTCATTTTTTTAAGTTTTTCAATATCAATTTCAACAGGTGAAAAAGATGTTAAAGCTAATGTTTCAACTTTTAAATCATACATATATTCAATATTTAATTCATAAACTTCTTCCTTAGCATTAACTATCAATAATCTTTTTAAGTTTTCTAATTTACTTAATTTTTGAAAATCAATCCGAGGGTTCTTATCCACATAATATGCTAACGACTCTAAGTTTGGTGAATTATAAATAAACTCGGGTAATATATTAAAAGACATATTTTCAGCAGTGAAATGTTTTAAACTATCTATACCTTTAATACTTTTAAAAGTAATTTTTGAATTACAATGATTCGATAAAATCACAATCATTTGTAAATTATTTAAATCATTAAATTCTTTTGATATTTTTATTTTTTTATTTAAATGAATCCATATAATTTCTGCATTTTTTAATTTAATATTATTTTTTGATTTAGTTAAATATTTATCTATTGTAAAAATAGTTTTACACGAATCAAATTTAACATCATTACTGTTATCAGTATCACATTCATGTCCTATTAAATGAAATTGCTTTAAAGAATAAACAAACTTAAAAACATTATCATCTTCATCTTGCCCAAAACAAGATAAGCAAGTGAAAATCATATAGAAAATTAAATATTTTTTATTTTTTACCATGTTCTATTATTTAAAATAAAGTTTTTTGTGTCTCTTTGTAGAAACATCGGATCAATACTATTTAATCCTTGTAAATTATTTTTAGTGTATGTTGTTAATGGTGGGTAGCCTTTTCTATTACCCTGAGAATAATAATTCTTTCCATCAATGGATAAACCATCGTATCCGTTTGTGGTAACACTTGTTAGACTATGTACGACAGAAAACTTAGCATAATCCTCTTCTTTAGCATTTGAATTAAAAGCAATATTCAATTGATTAGCTGTTAATAATGGATTTCCACTTTGTCTTGACATTAAATTATTAAGATAATTATATCCATTTTCATTGATATCAGCTATGGGTATTGTAAATCGATTAATAGAAGATTCTCCACCATTTCTATAAAAATGAGCAACATCAATTATTACTCCATTAAAGTATCTGTCTGATAATCCAAGCATATGCCCAAATTCATGTGCTGCTTCATTTCCTTGAAAACTATAATACATATAACCTGTATTCCTATGATTATTTTTATCAATATAAGATACATTAGCTTCTGCATCTTTGTTGGCAGTTGCTCCATTTCCAACAGTTAATAAATTCTCATTTTTAAGTAAGCTAGCTGATGTTAAAGTTGCTGGTGCTAATAAAAATTGAACATTATCCACATTTACTTGTACACCATTATCCAAAACCTGATTATTCCAAACACTTTGAACATTTGCTCTAAAATTATCTATATAAGCTTGTTGTTGCGAAGGTGTTAAAGATACATCACTATCAAATCTAAAATAAACTGTTGCTGTTACTTGTCCTGTTGTTTTATCTCCCTCACCCCCTTCTCCATTAATATCCACTTGACTTATCGGACTATTACTAAAATAAGCATAAGTGCTTTGCCATGGGTATTCGGATTCTCGAGGATCTGGACTAAACATTCTGCCTAGTTTGGAGCTGTAAAATCTTGCGCCTAAATCGTAATCTAAACCATCTAAATTATCTAATTCGTTATGTTTTTCTGCCGAATTAAATCCATATTTCGATTTGTAATCGAACACTCTTCTTTTTGACATTGGCGAGCCAAAAGGATAGTAATCCGTAGCGGAGGTA
>DOMR01000078.1:0-3373 GCA_003509845.1 Chitinophagaceae bacterium
ATGAGCTGTTTTATATAAAAACCGGGTCCTTAAAAGCCTGCAAAACCAACTATTTACGAATTGTGTCGTAATTTTATAAAATGAATAAAATAATCAAAATGAAAGGATTTTTGTTAACGGTGTTTTTGGGGATGAGTTTGTTGGGTATGGCACAAACATTTACTATTGAGGGTACGGTTGTGGATAGTGTAAGCAAGCGAAATTTGGCTTCTGCAACCATTTCAATTGTAAAAGCAAAGGATTCTTCATTAGTGAGCTTTGCAAGAAGTAATGAGCAAGGTTTTTTTTCCGTGAAGTCGGTTCCAGTCGGAAGCTATTTAATATCCATTTCCTATGTTGGCTTTATTCAACAATGGATTGCCTTTAAAACTGGCAAGAATGCAAAAATAGATTTATCAAACATTTATATGCAAGATGCAAGCAGTTTGTCAACGGTGACAGTTACTGCAAGAAGGCCTCCTGTAGTGATCAATGGAGACTCCATTGAATTTAATGCGGAAAACTTTAAAACTGCTCCTAATGCAGTAGTGGAGGATTTATTAAAAAAGATGCCAGGTATTGAGGTGGATAAATCAGGAGCTATTACGGTTAATGGTAAAACAGTCACCAAGGTATTTGTGAATGGCAAGGAATTTTTTACGGGTGATCCTAAAATGGCAACGCGCAATTTGCCTGCAGATGCGATTGATAAAATTCAAGTATATGATCGCAAATCAGATCAATCCATGTTTACTGGTATTGATGATGGTAGTGAGGAAACAGCGATTAATTTAAAAGTTAAAAAGGACAGAAACCAATCCAATTTTGGTAAGTTAACAGGTGGCGGTGGCGTCCCTGAACGTTTTGATTTAAGAGGAAATTTAAATAGAATCAATAATGATGAGCAGTTCTCTATTATTGGTTCCGGTAATAATATTAATCGTCAGGATTTTTCAGCGCGTGACTTTTCAAGTTTCTCTGGCGGCGGTGGTGGTGGCCGTCCAGGCGGTGGTGGTGGTGGCGTGTCCATCTCCTTTGGCGGTGGGGGTGGAAATGGTGGCGGCGGAGGCGAAGGCGTTGCAACTACCATTTCGGGTGGCGGTAATTACTCCAATGTATTTAATGATAAAAAAACTGATTTTAATGCGAACCTATCTTTAAGTGATATTGATCGTTTTAATAAAAGTAATTCCTATACACAAAATTTAACGCCAGGAAATTTATTTAACCGTTATGATAATTCTCAAAGTAAATCAATAAGCAAGCAACAAAGTCTTGGAACTACGATTGATCATAAAGTTTCTGAATCCTTTTCTTACAAATTGACCCCAAGTATTGGGCTTTCAAATGGTACCTCAGAAAGTGAATCAAGTTCTGAAACCTTTTTGCCAAACGGAACAAAAACAAATAGTAATGCAACAACGTCTTCGAATGCAACTGATGCAATGAATTTCAATAATACATTGTTGTTAAAAAAGAAGTTTTCAAAAAAGGGCCGTACAATTTCTTCTACCATTACCAATGGATATAACACATCTAATTCAAGCGGCCTTCAATATACATCACAAGAATTTTTTAATGGAGGGATTAAGGTTAAAGATTCTATTTTAGACCAACGAAATTTACGTAAAGGAAATACAACCACTTATTCGGCGAATGTGATTTATACAGAGCCATTAGGGAAAAGATCTTTATTAGAAATGAATGCTTACTTAAGTCAAAGCATAGGTAGCAGCAGTAGAAAGGTGTATGATAAAACTGCAAACGACAATACTGGAATTTTAAATACCCGACTAACCAATGAGTTTAACAGTGAGTACACTTACTCAGGCGGGGGCATGAACTATCGTACCAATCAACGTAAATTTAATTTTGCTTCCGGATTTGCAGTGCAAAATGCAAAATTGAATGGGGAGAATGTGAGTACAAAAACAAAATTGAATCAGGACTTTAAGGACATCTTACCTTCCGCCATGTTCCGATATAATTTTTCTCAAACTAAAAATTTGAATATTGATTATCGTACTTCAACCAATCAACCTTCCTTAACCCAATTGCAACCGGTATTGGATCAAAGTAATATCAACAGACAAACTATTGGTAACCCGGATTTAAAGCGTAGCTACCAACATAATGTTAATATTAGGTTCTTCTCGTCTAAAGTAATTTCTCAAAAGAATTTCTTTGCTACCGTGAATGCATCTACGACCAACAACTCTATAATTAACTATGATAGTATTTTGCCATCAAGAGTGATCCTTTCTAAACCAGTCAACGTTAACGGGGCTTATCGTGTTTTTGGTTCATTGAATTATGGCTTTGGAATGAAGAAGATATATTCAAGATTTAATTTTGGCTTGAATACAGGGTTGAATAATAATATCTCTTATACCAATGGTTTATTAAATACGATTGTTACAAAATCATTTGGCCCCTCCTTTAGGTATAGTTTTCAAATTGATGAAAAGATTGATATAGATTTATCTGCACGTTACTCCTATAGTCAAACCAACAATAAAATTAATTCAGGGTTAAATACCAATTTTTTAACAAAGGTATTCGGTGCTGAAATGAATAATTATTTACCATTTGATTTTTTAATAAATCAATCCTTGAATTATACGATTAACTCAGGTCGTGCGGAAGGATTTAATACCGCCATCCCTATTTGGAATGCAAATTTTTCTAAATTTTTCATGAAGAACAAGCGCGCTGAATTAAAAATAAGTGCTTTTGATATTTTGAATAAAAATGCGGGCATTAGCCGTAACGTTTCTCAAAACCAAATCGTGGATCAGTATTATAATGTTATTAACCAATACTTTATGTTAAGTTTTATCTATAGCTTACAAAAGTCTGGCTTAGGCGGTAATGGTGGTAGAGCAGGAGGAATGACCATTAGAATGTAAAATTAATTATCTTTATAAACACATTAAAAACAGTATATGCGTAAAATGATTTTATTGGTAACGATGGTTGTATTATCGTTATCGCAAACAATGGCTCAAGTAAAAGATGGAAAGTTAATTTTCGAAAGAAAAATTAATATGCATCGAATGATTACGGATCCTGAAATGAGACGTAATATTCCCGAATTTAGATCTGAAAAATTTGAACTTGTATTTAACGAACAAGCAACTGTGTTCAAAACCCTTCCTAATGAAGATGCCCCTGATCCTTTTGCGAATAGTGGCGCACCCGGTGGTGGTGGTTCAAGAGGCATGGGTTTTATGTTTAGAATGCCAGAAACCAATACTTATACTGATATCGCTTCTCAAATGCAATATGAGGCGCGTTCGATATTTGAAAATGAATATTTAATCATTGATACCTTAAAGCCGAATAGCTGGAAATTATCAGATGAAACTAAGACCATTGCTAATTATGTATGTAA
>DOMR01000078.1:3447-29621 GCA_003509845.1 Chitinophagaceae bacterium
TGGTGGAGATCGTCGTGGTGGCGGTGGCGGAAGAAACGGTGATACGACAAAGCAAGCAGAAAAAAAACCCAATGAAATTCAATTGGTGGTTTGGTATACAGAAGCGATTCCTTTATCTATCGGGCCTGATACTTATAGTGGGTTACCGGGTGCAATTTTAGAAGTGGATAGTGACAATGGAGGTAATGTAATATCTGCAATTAACTATATTCCTAAATTTTCCGCTAAGGAGCTAAAGCAACCTACTAAAGGAAAAAAATTAAACCGCGCACAATTTCAAACAGAAATGCAAACTATCATGAAGGATATGCAAAGAGGTGGTGGCATGGGTGGAATGAGGATTAGCGTAGGAGGAGGTAATTAGATGAATTAAGTTAGGCTGGTTGCAATCAGCTGCCTACTAAAAAATATAAATAAGAAGCCCAACGGCTTCTTATTTTATTATATGCCATCTCCATCCAATGGTAATAGATCTTGGATCACCTAAATAATAAGAATAGGCACTTGTGCCTTTGACACTGAAGTTTTTGGTTGCCATTGTTGAATAATAGGAATTCGTAAGATTTAATACATTTAACCATAGTTCGGTCCTTTTTAACGTATATCCAAACCGTAAATTTAAAACATCAAACCCCCCATAGCTAGTGGTGTTTGTTTCATCCATATAATATTTAGACTGATGTAATTCCTCGATGGATAATCTCCATTTAGAATTAGGCTTCCAAGTTGCGGTAATATTTGTAAAATTACGCGGTGCTGCATTCATTTCATTGCCACTCACATCTGTCCCTTTAATCAATGTATTGACATAAGTATGTTTTGTGTTGGTCCCATTGATTAGTAATTCCCATTGTGCGTTTAATTGATATCTTAATTGATATTCAATACCAATATGTTTGGTTGCCCCTGAATTTTGATTAAGATTAACACCGTCTGTTTGTCGCACCGAAATAATTTCATTAGTACCATTCAGTTGGTAGATAGCAAGTTCCGCGTATATATTTTTGTTTTGATACCAACTCCCAATTTCAAAATTTTTAAATTTTTGAGGCAATAAAAAGGGAACTCGGATGGCATTGTATATTTCAGTAATCTGAGGTGGCACAAACCCTTCGCTGTAGTTAACATATACGCCATGTTGATTTTTATTATAATTGATACCTAGTTTTGGCGTCCAATTGGTAAAATGATTATTGGCAGAGGGGGTTCCTGTGCGTAGTTGATTATTAAATAAGTAGGTAAAGTCATCGTAACGAATAGATGCATTCAAACGAATATATTTATTGATATCAAAAATATAATTTGCATAAATAGCTTTGTTATTTAATTCTGTCTCGTAGGAGGTAACCAAGGAATCCTTCGTAGGATAACTATATTTAGTGTATTTGCCAATTGCAGTGTCTTTAAAAATATCTATATAGTTTGCTACTAAATTTTGCGGGGTAAAATCCCAGTAACCCCCAATGAATAACTTGCTATTTAGCGATTGTAAGTTCCAGGAGTGTTGGATATCTAATACATAGGCGTCAAATTGATTACTATTAATTTGACCTCTGAATTTTGTAGGGTTGCTAGTGGATCCTATAGAATAAGAGGGGTTTTGGTCCATGGTATTATTGCGATACATCAAATTAAGGGTAGTACTTACGTTTGAATTCCAATCGTATTGTAAATTTTGCCTTAATCGTAAAGCCTTAATTTTTCGGAAAGTGAAAGTTTGCTGTGAGCTAAAATTTTTTTGCGAAAATTTAATGCTGTCTAATGATCCGGTCATTTGTGTATAATAATCAATATAATTTAGCGTTTGATAGCCTTTCAATTTTTTATTGAGCACAAATTCTTTTTTTATTGAAAATGCTTTTTTATCAAAATCACTAAATTCAGTAGCGCCATTTTTTTGATTCGTAAAGGAACCGTTTATAGCCCAACCTCCTTTTTTTGTGGGTATGCCACCCGCAATATCCATTTTTGTAAAACCGGTATTATTTACTTGGGCAGTTAAATCAAGTGTATTTTTAATTGGTACTGGTTGTGATAAAAAATTCACTACACCGCCAATGGCTTCTGCACCATATAATGCACTCGCAGGTCCCTTGATGACTTCAATGGAATAAATATTAGCAGTATTAATTTCAATCAGTGCATTATTGCTAAATAAACCGCTGGTTCTAATAGGCATCCCATCTTCTAAAAATAAATATAACCCCTTTAATGAGATAGGTTGTCGGATGGACATCATATGTTGCTCCCCACCAATCGTGGGCATATATACCCCGCTCACTTTATTTAAAAGGGCATCTATTCTTTGCGCCTTTGTTTCCTCAATTAGTTTTGATGAAATAATGGAAATCGCAATGGGTGCTTGAGAACGCTTTTCTTTTAATTTATTAGCCGTTACAATTACTGGCGACAAATCACTGTAACTCGAATCTTGGGCGTAGGAAGTGTAATGTACGACAAGGAACAAACAAATAAAAAGGCGCAGCTTAAATTGCATGCACAAATTTAGGGCTTAAAATATATTTAGGGAAGGAGAATTACCATAATATTTGGCATGTAGGATCCAAATATTATAGTAATATCTTATTTAGGAAAAATAACTGACGATGAAATAAGTAATTGCAGCTAACACACCACTCACAGGAATGGTTAATACCCAAGCCCATAATAAGTTGGTAGTGACACCCCATCTTACAGCGCTTAATCTTTTTGTAGCGCCAACACCGATGATGGATCCAGTGATGGTATGTGTTGTTGAAACAGGAATTCCCATTTGCCCTGTAAAGAAGAGTGTAAACGCGCCAGCAGTTTCTGCAGCAACGCCTTCTAAAGGGGTTACTTTAGTAATGCGAGACCCCATTGTTTTAATTATCTTCCAGCCACCACTCATGGTGCCCAACCCAATTGCTAAATAACAAGAAATCGGCACCCAATTTGGAAGTTGGCCAAAATCTTGAATACTTCCACTAGCAATTAAAGCGGCTCCAATGATACCCATTACTTTTTGCGCATCATTACCACCATGACCAATACTAAATGCAGCGGAACTAAATAACTGTAATTTTTTAAACATGTATGCTACACTACGTGCAGTTGGTGTTTTTATTTTTTCAACATAGATGTAAACCAACATAAATAAGATAGAGGATCCTATGATTCCATAAACAATCATGGAATTGTCTGCTTTATCAATTTCATTTGAAAAAGTTTTTTCAATATTGAATTTGGTAATTTTTGCTTTAACCTTATCAATATTTTTTGCTTGAATTGGATAAATACTATTTACTAAAACAAGTGTTGAATCTAAGTCAATGGCACCTTCCAGATATAATTTTAAAGGGGCTTTATAACCTTCGGTAGTTGTTTTAGCAATCGCATATTCAGCTTTTGCGTCTTTATTTTCTGGCGCCTTAGCTTCCAAAACCAAAAAGTCATTTGCATTTCTAACTTCATCTTTTAATCGACTAATAGCGACAGTTTTAAGCCATCCATTTGAACTTGCCATTGCAGCAATTGAATCAGCACCCAATGCATCAAAGTTATCAACGGCAGGTTTTATTTGCTCGTAAAAAATAGTCGCTTTAGATAACTTCTCCTCATTTATTGTCAAGTTAGCCAATAGTGTAGTGTCTGATTTGTTCGTCTTAAGTTCTTCTTTAATATTTGAAACTTCTTTTTTGTACTTATCAATTCCATAAAACTTTTGAACATTTTCGTTCATTTTAGATGCTTCAAAATGGTCAAACATCAAAACGGTTGCTAAAGTAACCACCGAAATGATACATAAACGTATCCAAACATTACGCATAATGGTGACTACTGTAATAAAAATGGAAATAATAATTCCAATGATGGGCGCTAAAAATATAAACAATATTGTTTTTAAAATAGTATCCGCGTCAACAATTTTAGCCCAAGAATAATCAATCCCCTTAATCATAAGTGCATGCGCAATAGCCGCACCAGCAAAGCCTCCAATTAATGTATGTGAGGAAGAGGAAGGGATACCATACCACCAAGTAAGTAAGTTCCAAAAAATAGCAGCGAGTAAACCTGAAAATATTACAGGCAATGTGATGAAATCCTTGTAAACAGTTTTGCTAATTGAATTAGCTACAGCATGATCTTTAAAAATCCAAAAGGCAACAGTGTTAAATAGTGCTGCCCATAAAACTGCCTGAAATGGCGTTAATACTTTTGTTGAAACCACCGTTGCAATGGAGTTTGCCGCATCATGAAAGCCATTGATATAATCAAATATTAATGCTAACGCAATAATTACAATTAATAGGGTCATCTTGAATTAGATTAAGCGTACTTGATAATAATGGATTCGATCACATTTGAAACGTCTTCAATTTTATCAGTAGCAATTTCAAGTACTTGATAAATCTCTCTTTTCTTAATGACCTCTTTAAAGTCATTTTCTTGTTCAAACAATTTTTCGATACTCATATCAAATACATCATCCGCTTGATTCTCGATACTATTTACTTTGATCATCGCCTCGGTCATCTCCTTAATATTCTTCATATTACGTAAACCTAATACTACCTTTTTAGTTTCAATAGTTCCTTGTAAAACCAATTCTGCTAATTTATGAATACCAGTATCATTTGGGTTTACCTTATAAAAATTAATTTTTTTAGCAGATGCATAAATATAATCAGCAATGTCATCTAGTGAAGTAGCTAAATAATGGATATCCTCTCTATCGAAGGGCGTGATAAAATTGCGACCTAGTTCTGTAAATATATTATGTGTTAAATCGTCATTGATGTGTTCTAAGTTTTCAATTTGTGCTAAAATATTTGCTCTTTTATCTGCATCTGGCTCTGTCACCATTTCCTTTAACTTAACGCCCATTTCATAAACATGCTCTGCTACATCTTCAAATAATTGAAAAAACACACGGTCCTTAGGAAGGAAAATTTTAAAAATAGAATTCAAGTCCATAAAATAGGTTTTATTGTTAATTTAATAAGCCACGCAAATTTCCTTGATTGGTGTTTGATTACACTGTTCCCAATATTACCAAATTGTTAAGAATAACTATCGTATTGAAAATCAAATAGTTGCAAAATCATAAGCGCGAAAATAACCTATTGAGGTCGAGTATAGTTTGATTATAAGTTTTGAAGACAATGGGGTGTAATGGGGGTGTATTGTGGGGCTAATAAAATAAAAAAGGGAGCTGGTTTCCCGGCTCCCTTTACAAAATCCATAGCTTTCCCCCAAAAGCTATTGCGAATATCATTGATCTTAGAAATCTTACTTAGATATTATGTTACCAATTGAGTTTCTTTATAGGTTATTTCTTATTTTTGAATTGCATTTATATATTTACTATAAGTTATTTTCCTATTTTAAAATTGATATTCAATGAGTTGTATCAAAACTATATTTTTAATTATTTTTCTAAATATCTTAGCTTTTACGCAAATAAATGCGCAACATTCCGAATTAGACACGGTATATTTTGTCAAAAAAACTCCTTTTTTACAAAAAATTCTATCCTACCAGGACCTTTATGCCAATATCAATCTTAGCCCTGATAATTATCTCATACCTGATCAAGGAACAGTTTATGAACCAAATGGTCAGGAGATTATTAAGGATAAAAACGGGTTATATGTCAATATTCAGCAAACTGGGTTTGTTTACCAGTTATTTGGTCAAAACGATAGTTTACTGGAATTTAGGAGAATTGATCGAACCATTAACATAAACTATAATATTGGCTGCTATCATTTTTTACACGAGGATAAATTATATAGTTATGGAGGTTATGGTTTTTGGAAAACGAATGGACATATCCGACAATTTAATGTAATGGATAAGCAATGGGATATTGTCCCCATGAATTATGAAATTTTTTCAAATGGGTATCGATGGTACTCAAACGAAGCGGAGAAGCTCTATGTACCATTTCAAACTATCATGAATGCTGGATTAAAATTTATTCCTGAAAATAAATTAGAAACTCAGTGGGAAAGTTACTATTTGGATTTGAAACAAAAAGCTTGGGTTACATTGGGGATGGTAGATCCAAGTATCAAAAAAATATTTGAAGAAGATAAAAATCCAACTGCTTTTTTGTCCGTCCAAAATGGCTTTTTACACATTATTAATGATGAAATATACTATTTCAACTTTATTGAGAACAAAGTTTTCAAGTCAACAAAATCCGATTACAATCAATTTTTTATCCGACGTATTGGTTTCAAAAACACTTTTGAATATAAAGGCCAGATTTATATTTATTATCCATTCACAGGACAATTTGAATCAGTACCATTTAATTTATCCAATTTTGAGTTATTGAAATTTCCCATTTGGAGAAGAGATACGGGTAGTGATAAATATGTTGCTTTTATATTACTATTTATTTTAATAGTGTTTTTCATCACGCGCTTTTTTAAACAAAAAATTCAACAAAGAATTGTTTTATCTCAGCTTAAGCATTTAAAAGCAAAATCAGTAGGTCAAGCATTTGTGGGTACTGAAATTTCTTTAATAGATATGCTTTTACAAGCTTCATTAGCAAATGAAAAAATTGAAATACATCAAATAAATCATGTATTAGGTATCAAAGACAAAAATGTGGGATTGCAAAAAAAGGTAAGAAGTGATGTGATTAATGCTATCAATGATAAATATCAAATTATCACCAATGGCCCGAATCCATTGATTGTTAGTGTCAGAAAGGAAGATGATAAACGATTCTTGGAGTATTTTATTTTGGCTTCAGAGATAAAAGAAATTCAGAAAATTATTAACAAAAGTAAGAGTAATTAAAGTATGACATAGGTCATCAATTTAAATTTTATCCTTGGTTATGTCATAACACTGTCATTTTTAGTATTGCTATATTTACTTTTTCAATTGATTTCAAAATTAATCTTTTTTTAAATCAGAACTTTGCGTGCTGATGAAGTTAAGATTTTTATATTTTTTTGTTTTTGCTCCAATTTGCCTTTTTAGTCAAGTTAGGTTTGTAAAAGATACGATACAATCACAAGGGGATAGTGTAGTAGTTACTGCAACAAGGTCAGAGCGAAAATTGAGTAACGTAACAGTACCTGCTACGATAATTAATGCAAAATCAATACAACAAATTGGTGCTTTAAGATTAACTGATATTTTAAAAGAACAACCTGGATTGTCCTTGACTAGTGGTTTTGGCGCAGGTGTTCAATTGCAAGGGCTAAATCCCGACTATACAATTATCTTGATCAATGGAGAACCTTTGGTGGGTAGGACAGCTGGCGTATTGGATTTAAACAGAATTGCACTAGGCAATATTAAAAAAATTGAAATCGTTAAAGGGCCATCCTCCAGTTTATATGGTAGTGAGGCTATGGCAGGGGTGATTAATATCATTACCGATGCAACGACTAAAACACCTTTGCAATCCTCGCTTAGGTATGGTACTTATAATACAATTGATGCGGGGCTGAATAATACGCTAGCTTCTAAATCTATTCTTTATCAAGGCTATTACAATTATTATAGCACAGATGGTTATAGCATTCGGCCAAGTACAGCCTCAAGAGTAACTACACCCATAACAAGGGTAGCTACGAATCAACAATTCAAATATAATTTAAGCAATAACACCAATGTACTTGTAGGGCTTAGATTTACAAATGAACAAATTAAAAATGAATTGTCCGTTACCAATGGGGGTTTGACGATTAATTCAAATGGGGAGGAAAAAAATACAGATTATAATATAGCAAGTTCATTAAATCATCGATTCTCCAATGCTTTAAAAACAAGCTTCAGATCCTATATCACACAATACAATGCGACTCAAAATTTATTAACCATTTCTGGCGCGCCCTATACTGATATATTAGACCATGTATTTAACAGACTTGAAAATCAAACAGACTGGGTCGTGAATAAAAAACTTACGGCGATTGTTGGAGGTGGCGCGGTCATGGAAGGCGTAAAAAGTAGTCGGTATGATAGTGAAAAAATAAGAAAAACAAATACAAATCAATATGCATTTAGCCAGTGGGAATGGACGCCTAATGCTAAATTAATATTGATTGGAGGGATTCGTTTTGATCAAAATCAAACATATGCTTCTGCATGGAGTCCGAAGGCTTCCATGTTGTATAAAATAAATAAACAACATAGAATCAGGCTAAGTATAGGGCAGGGATTTAAAGCACCTGACTTCAGACAGTTATATTTAAATTTTACAAATGCAGCAGCTGGCTCTTACAGTGTATTTGGAACAGCGCAAGCACAAAAAGTGATTGGGCAATTAAATTCTCTTGGTCAAATAGGCACTTTGTATAATAATTTTTATCAATTAAAATCCCTGCAACCTGAATATGCTACTGGCACACATTTAACTTGGGAATTTGAACCTAATGCCAAAAGCTTTTATAGTTTTCAATTATTTAGAAATGATATTCGAAACTTAATCGAAGTACAACAGGTGGGAGCCTATGTAACAGGGGCTCAAATATATAGTTACTTAAATATTGGCCGAGCTTTTACAACTGGTATTGAGCTAGAAGCAAAACATCAAATCTCAAAAGAATTTTCAGTAAGCGCTGCTTATCAATATTTAGAGACAGGCGATAAGGATCAATTAGCGCAAATAAAAAATGGTACCGTTTATACCAGAGATGCAAATGGGTTAAGTCGAAAATTAAATGTAAGTGAGTATGTAGGGCTACCCAATAACAGTACACACAAAGCACAACTAAAATTTAATTACAGTAATCAGAATGGATTGTTTGGAAATATCAGAGCGCTATATCGTAGTAAATGGGCTGTAAATAATACCAATGGCAATGAAGTTTATGATGCCGGTGATAGTTTTGCTAAAGGATATATTGCCTTACACTTATCCATTGGTAAGGATTACATGAACGGCCTTGGTTTCCAATTTGGCTGCGATAATATGTTGAATTACATAGATGCCCTTAACCTACCTAATTTACCAGGAAGAACATTTTTCGCAACACTTAAAATACAAAAATCTAAAAAAATATAAATTATGAGACAAATTTTAAAACCTTTCTTATTATTACTTACCTTAAGTAGCATCTTATTTTCTTGTACAAAAGACGAAACATCTGTTGCATTACCTGTAACAGCAATAACAGTGAGTAACTTACCTGCGGATACAGTTTTAGGTATTAATGCCATAACTGGAATGCCCTTCAGTGCTGGCAAGTATACTTTTTATAGTTTAGAAAGAAATGCAATCGTGCCTAGTACCGATAGTGCGAGTACTAAGTGGGATTTGGCATTTGCAGGTTCAAAAATTTTAACCAATAGTGGAACCAGTGGTAATGGCTTAGGTGGCGCATTTATTTATACTGGATTGTTTGACAACATTAAAACTATTTCCAACGATTCTGTTTTTAAAACGGATAATGCACCTGCATCATTTGCGGTTACATTTGGTAGCGGAAAAGGTTGGTATGTATATGACCAATTAACAAGTTTAATTACACCATTGGCAGGTAGGGTATTAGTGATCAGAACTGCATCTGGAAAATATGCCAAGGTGGAAATAATCAATTACTACAAAGGTGGCGTAACCTTGCCAATCACTGCGTCAGATAGTGACAAACTATCCAAACAACGCTATTACACGTTTAGATATGCGTATCAGCCGAACGGTAGTAAAACCTTTTAATACCTACTGGAAATATATAATTAAGTAGTGTAAACGATTTAATTAAACAGACCCGCTCCAAAGGAGCGGGTCTGTTTGTTTTTGGACAGTAATATTGAATAGCAATAAACAGACTAAAATTATTTGGCTTTAAAGCTCCAGGTAATATTAAACTCAGCAACAACTTCATTCGCACTGTTTTTACCTACTGACTTACACACTATTGTTCTGCCTTCCTTTGTTGCTATCGCTTCATTGATTGCATTTTGAATCATTTGCCCATCTTCACAAGTAAATAAAATGACGCCCGTTGCTTTTTTTACGAAAGCGACCTCCATTTTCACGACCAGCATACTCACCTTAGGGTTTCGTTGATATACTTGTCCAAACGCCAACATGCCACTGCACATTTCGGCAGCCATAGCTTCCACTGCGAAATAGATAGATTTAAATGGGTTCATACTGAACCAGGAATATCGAATACGCACTACACAGGTGTTGGCATCAAAATGGTGAATCCGTAAACCAGCAAAAAAGGCGGCCGGTAGTTTTGTAAATAAAAAGAACCGAAACTTAATAGAATTGGTAATGATATTCTTGAAACGGTTGAATGAGGGGTTCATACTAGGTAAATTTTAATCTTACGCTAACTCGGATCGACAAATATAATTTAGCAACTTAATGCATCGTAAATCACCACTTTTTGCCACAAGTGATGACAAGTTTCTTTGAAGGCATCATGAAGCGGGTGCACTTGATATTCTTCCTCTTTTTCTGGGGATTCAAAAAGACAAAGCCAAGAGATACTGTAATCTTTTTCGATTACATCACGATTTGTATTTGCTGGAGCTCCAATATTTGAAAATACGATACAAGGCACTTTTGACAAAGCTTGTAAACCTTCCATTAGTTGTGCTTTATCTTCAGCAGAATTCGGATTTTTCAGATAAAATAGTACATGATGTACAAAGCTTGAATTAGTCGTGTTCATAGGATTAAAAATGTAGTTAAAAATTGATTAAAAGTAAAATTAATAATGGTTATCTGCTAATTTTATTTAGTAAATTTACAAATGCCCATTTCACGATTATTAGTGCCATTTTTTAAGCGTTTAATGCTTGCATTCATTGGAATTGTTCTATTTAGTGAAGTACAAGCACAATCGGATCGTGAATTTTGGTTTGCAGCCCCGGAGGTAACCTCACAACATAGTGATAACCCTATAATTTTTCGATTTACTACTTATTCAAAAGATGCAATTATTACTATTGATCAACCTGCCAATCCGAGTTTTTCTCCCATTACATTCAATGTCCCTGCAAACCAAACTTATAGTTTACCGTTTACTATCTACAAAGAAATAGTTGAAAATAAACCGGGCAATACCGAATTGAATTATGGCATACGGATTACTGCTACTGCTTCTATATCTGCTTATTATGAATTAGCTTCTTCAAACAATCCTGAAATTTTTCCCTTAAAAGGGGATGTTTCAAAAGGGCTCGATTTTATCATTCCTGCACAAACTAGGTTTAATAATCAGACTTATGCGGTTTTCCCCGCGCGAAATGGTTTTGCTATTGTAGCCACTGAGGATAATACCACCATTAATATTGATTTAACGCGCCCTGATGAAAAAGGAAATAGTAAAATTACCGTTAGGTTAAATAAGGGACAAACCTATGCGGTAAATGCTGCAAGCAATATGGTCGCATTGCATATTGGTGGATCAAGGGTGACTTCGGATAAACCGATTTGTGTAACTGTATATGACGATTCCATTGTAATTGGTGGTTGGGATTTGATTGGTGATCAAATTGTACCAAGTAGTAATACAGGTAAAAAATTCATTGCAGTTAAAGGGGAACTTTCAGCACCTGGATTTTTTGCCTCCGATTTTTTATATATATGGCCCACAGAAGATAATACTGAAATTATTATTAACGGTAATCCATTGACGCGCAAATATAATCGGGGGGAAAGTTTTGAATTTCAATTATCAGATTACTCTGCTTATATTACCACCGATAAAAATGTATATGTTTTTCAATTAACAGGAACGGGTACTGAAGCTGCGGCTACATCATTGCCAAGTGTAGAATGTACTGGATCTCAAAGCGTTTCATTTGTTCGACCCTCTGCAGGCGCGTTGTATTTAAATATTTTATGTAAAACAGCCGATATAGGAAGTTTTGCTGTTAATGGAAATACTAATTTGATTGATTTAACTAAGTTTAGTGTAGTTCCAGGTTCTGCGGGTATTTGGCAATTTGCTAGAATTAATGTGACGCCAAACTCCCCACTTGATTTATTAATCAGCAATAACTTAGCCACTTCCATCACCAATAGCACCGGCTTATTTCATTTAGGCTTTTTAAATACTAGTGGTGGCGGTTCTCGATTAGGGTATTTTTCCAACTATGCACAGGTAACCTTAGCACCTGTGATTACTTCCACCGCCTGCTTTGGCTCTGACATTCAATTAGCTGCCACAGAATTACTCAATGTAAATTATCAATGGACAGGACCCAATAATTTTAGTGCTACTATTTATAATCCAAAAATTACGAATGCCACGATGATGGATTCGGGAATGTATATTGTAGTTGCAAATATTAATGGTTGTGGTGTTTCAACAGATAGTGTACGCGTAGTAGTAAATCCAAAGCCCACCATACATTTTTTAAAATCAATCGATACGGTTTGTTTGGGAAGTGCTAGGGAGATACATTATGCGTTGGATGGGAAAGCGCCTTGGACACTTGAATACACTAATGGTACTGTAAACTCAATCATTACTAATATTGGCCAATCACCTAATTTTTTTACAGTCACACCTGCTGTTAAAACGGTTTATAGCATAGTTAATATTAAGGACTCCAATTCCTGTGTGGTAAGTGTAAATGCCAGCAATGAAAAAGATACCATTGTCGTAAATAAATTACCTGTTGTAAATTTCGACTTAGCAACAATTAGATGCGAACAAAGAGATATATTATTCAGTGATCAATCCAAAGGTGATTTAGATAGCGTAATTAATTGGCAGTGGGATTTCGGAAATGGAAAAGCTAGAAATGAACTTACTAAAACGCCATTGAATGAACAGTTTAATTTATGGGGCACCTACAATGTTAAGTTATTAGTTCAAACCAGATTAGGTTGTAGCGACTCATTGACAAAATCAATTTATATCAATCCCAATCCAACCGTAGGCTTTGAATTACCTGAAGTATGCTTGGACGACAAGTATGCACAATTCAAGGACACCAGCTTTTTAGCAGATAATAATACAAAGTCATTTGATTATTTATGGAATTTTAATTTGGTGCCTCCTATTGGAAAAAAATTGCCTGATATTTTGCCAGCAGCATTTACCCAACAAAATCCTATTGTACAATACAATGATTGGGGCGATTATAAAGTGTCATTAAGGGTAACACATAAAACGACAGGGTGTATTGCAACGGACACCTCTGATTTTAGAGTCAATGGCGCAGTGCCAAAATCGCAATTTAAAATTGTTAATGCTGATACCCTCTGTAGCAATCAAGCGGTAAAAATTATTGATTCCTCTTGGGTTGATTTTGGCACTATTGGAAAAATAATTATTAATTGGGGCGATGGATCACCTGATTCAGTTGTCAATGATCCAAGCATTGATCCTAGTGCGAATAAAGTATACCAACATTATTATGCAAACATTTCAGCACCCAATAACTTAAAATTAAATTATCCAATAACACTTACGGCTTATTCTGGTGGGAGTTGTTTTATCAGCGCTAAAAAAGATATCAGCCTTATTCCGCCTCCGGAAACACCAATTACACAAACTGCTAAAAACTATTTGTGTTTTATGGATAGTTTAACATTAAATACAACTACAAGCGGAGGCCTTGCTGATTTTAATTATTTATATATTTCTACCAATACGAATGCAAGTATTATTGGGAACAATATAAAAGGGCTATTGGCTGGAACTGCAGAAGTATCATTACAGGTAACGGATCGAAAAAAATGTATTTACCCTTATAATAATCATTTTTCAATCCCTGTCATTGACATTCCAACGGCCGAAATTTTACCAGGCGATAGTATTATATGTAATGGAGATGCAATTAATTTAGCAGGTGCAGGAAAAGCATATAATAATGGCCCCATTAACACGTATAGCTGGTATCGCAACGATACATTAATAAGTACATTGCCAACCAATAGTATCAGTAACAATATTCCAGGTTGGTATAAGCTAACGGTGAATGATGGGAAGTGCAATTCATTAGCGACTGCAGGTAAAAAAGTTTCTCCATTAAATATCATTAAATATTCATTTACACATGTGCCAAATATTTGTATTGGTGTGCCACTGATTGTAAATACCAATGCGGTGGATCAATACAATGTGCATTATAATTGGGATTTTGGGGATGGTTTTAATTATTTAAAAGCAAGTCCTGGTAGTCATAAGTATATGGCAAAGGGGGATTATAAGATTAAAGTGAATGTAACGAATGATTATTGTCCAAAATACAATTATCTAATCATTGGTAATGTAGTAAAAGTAACATCTGCAATTAAGCCAACTACTTTTAAATATTTTTTCCTTGCCAAGCAGCCGTTTAATATCGTAACCAAAACAGATCCTGGTTATGTGCAATACAAATGGAATCCTGCCATATTCTTAGATAATCCGAATCAGCCAAATCCAATATTCAATGGTGATAAATCCACAGATTATACTTTAACACGAATAGATACAATTACTTCCTGTTCAGTTACCGATGAATACGAAATTATTGTATCCACGGAAGTATATGCAAATGTGCCCAATGCATTTACACCTAATAATGATGGATTGAATGATATATTAAAGGTGGAATATAGCTTGGGTATTGGGGCTGACTTTAATTTTAAGATATTTAATAGGTGGGGAAAGTTGATGTTCGAAACTAATGATAAAAATAAAGGTTGGGATGGACGCGATTCAAGTGGACTATTACAAGAGATGGATGGATATAGTTACCTATTAGCGTATAACTACATTGATCCCTTAACGAGTGAATTAAAAAGTATTAAAAAAACAGGTTCTGTAATTTTATTTAGATAAATCATTAATTTTTACAGGTCGTACCCAACATTTTGTATACTTAAGATAATCATCCTGGGTCCCGTCATTAAAAAATTGAAGCCAAGCATGGTTTTCAATACTTTGATCAATGCTCCAATAGTATTTTCCATTTAAACCTGGAATTTTGTCTTTGTTAAGGTATAAAAAATTTAATTCTGCTCTATTGGGTAATCTCCAACCATCTTTTAATTTTTCACAAGCTTTTCGGGAATCGGCCCATTTCATCTGCATTTTGAAATCGGAACGCGCCACCAATAATTCACCAATTTTGATCGGGTTATTCGTGATACTATTTTGAGCAATACAATGAAAAGTTAGCATGGATAGTCCAATAATGGCTAACAGCAATTTTGCTTTTTTCATGTAGTTTATAATTTTAAGCTTCAATATCAAATATAATTGTTTTTAATGGTACTAATATACAAGAATTTTGAAACCTAGTCCATCACATTTATGGTATTACGTAATCTAAAATCATCTAAAATACCCTAAATTGCTTATGTAAATCTGGTGTCATAAAAAATGCCCATTTTACTTGATTTTATTGGTTTTGCTGATTTACCAACGAGGAAATTACATTAAAAAAATTCATTACATAAAATATGCTACATGAAAACATTCAACTACCTATTTGTATTGATATTTATTTCTTTCGCTGCCGTACAATATAATGACCCAGATCCTTATTTATGGATTCCAATTTATCTTTATCCAGCAGTACTATGTTTTTTAGCTGCCCGTGAAAAATTTAATAAAAATGCATATGTAGGAGGATTTATATTTTTCAGTGTTTATGCAGTATATAAATTATTAGATCAAAATGGCGTGATTGATTGGCTACGTTTTCATGATGCTGCAAATATTGCAGCTACCATGAAAGCTGAACAACCTTGGATTGAAGAGTCAAGGGAATTTTTTGGATTGGTCATTATCTTAATTGTTTTATTTATAAATTATAAAAAATTTATAAAATCAAAATAGTTTTCAACTCGGGGATAATGTAACTTAAATCACAAGCTTACAAAATTCAATTATCACAATATCATTTATCGCATTATGAAAAGAAGAAAGTTTATTATTCAAAGTTCGGTTGGAATGATGGCGGCCTTTCCCGCAATGAAAAACTTATCCATTTTAGATACCCCTTTTTTCACGACAGGAATAAAAATTGGTGAAATTACACCTACATCAGCTGTTGTATGGGCGCGCCTTACAGCAAACGAAACACGTGTAAATGATACAGGTATTCGTCCATCGATTCTATATTGGGATGACGCAGTGAACGAGTGGCATGATACTTCTTATTTTGACAAAAAATATAAAATGGGAAGGCCCGATAAAAATGTTAAAGTTGTCATACCTGAAGGACATACATTGAAAACATTAGATGGTGCTGTTCCTGGCATTGCCGGTCAAATATGTGTAAAATATCGCGCGATTGGAACAATGGAATGGCAATCTACACAATGGGAACAAGTTGCATCTGATACCGATTATGCGACCCAATTTAATCTTTACCATCTTGAAGCGAATACCAAGTATGAGATAAACGTGCTAGGAAAAACGAATAGCAAAGGAATTAAAATTATAGAGGGTAGTTTTAGTACTGCACCAAAAAAGGAGAAAGTGGAACCTGTTAATTTTATGGTGACCACCTGCCATGAGTATTCACACCAAGATGATCCATTGAATGGCGGGTTTAAAATATTTAAGGAAATGCAAAAATTGCATCCACAATTTTTAGTACATACTGGAGATGTGTTATACCATGATCAAATTGCAAAAAATTTAGACCTTGCAAAATGGAATTGGCAAAAAATGAATAGCCTTCCAAATAATGTTGCATTTTATCAAAATGTCCCCTGCTATTTCATGAAGGATGATCACGATACCTGGATGAATGATTGTCATTCCGAAACCAAAACGAAATTCATGGGTGAATTTACTTTTAAGCAAGGAGCAGCGTTATTTAATCAACAAGGGCCTCATAGTGAAAAATCATATCGAACATTTAGGTGGGGTAAGGATGTCCAAATTTGGTTATTTGATGGACGAGATTATCGAATGCCCAATGAAATGCCTGATGGACCAGATAAAACAATTTGGGGTAAAGAACAAATGTCGTGGTTTAAGGAAACATATAAAGTATCGGATGCAACCTTTAAAATATTAATTTCCCCTACGCCAATCATTGGCCCCGACCGACCTCAAAAAAAGGACAACCACGCTAATTCTAATTTTACTTTTGAGGGTGATGAAATTCGTGGATTTATCCAAGGGGATAAAAACACATTTGTTGTTTGTGGTGATCGACATTGGCAATATGTTTCAAAGCATTTAAAAACTGGAACGTATGAATTTGCTTGTGGTCCTGCAAGTGACGAACATGCTGGTGGATGGAAAAAAGACGAGGTTTACCCAGAGCATGAATATTTAAACATTGTGGGTGGTTTTTTAAATATTCAAACGCAAAGAGTAAATGAAGTACCTAATATTCAGTTCACGCATTACAGCGTTGATGGAAAAAGTTTACATCAAAAGAAGTTCATAGCAAATTAGGGTTAGTGACCCATATAGTTACTAAATGTTCCAAATTCGGGAATTGGAACACCCAAACCGATGTCCATAAATCGGCTATATAATTTATATATTGTACATTTTCCCTTATCTTTCCTTCTCAATATGTTATAAATCATTGATTTATGGAAATTTTGGCGCCCATCTTCGGTTTTTTCACATCCTTTATCTTAATCTATTATCTAAGCGCGTTAAACAGGTCAAATTTATTCTTAGCCCTATTTTTTTTGTGTTGTAATCTAATTGTACTGGTCTATTTTGGCTTGCATTTTTCAAATAATCAATTTTGGGAAGCTATCTTTTTCGTCCATTTCTTACCCTTGTCTTATATCATTGGGCCCCTGTTATTTATTTATGTAAGAACGACAATTTCAGATAATAAACAATTTAAGAAAACTGACTGGCTGCATTTTATTCCTGCCTTTTTAATTTTAATTGCAACCTCACCTTATACATGCTTACCCTTTGATAAAAAATTTGAAATAGCACATCAAATTGTAAAAATTACAGAGAACTATTCACTCAATTTTTATTTTGTCACTTTTGAGTTTATATTATACTCTAGGTCAATACATTTAATTGTATACGCAATTTTTTCCTTTTTTTATTTTCGATATTCTACAAAAAAGATAATCACTACCTACGGTATTGTTCCTACAAATCATTTCATAATAAATAGGTGGATAAACATACTCATTATTATTCAGCTTTTAATAGCGGGAAATAGTTTGGGTCACATGACCACACTATATCATAAGTTTAGTCTATTTGGTATTAAATCAACTGATTTATTTTCTGAGTTATATTTTTTTAGAATCTGCGGCGGCGCTTTTGTTATTCAAAATTTTATACTTTTTTTATTTCCAAAAATTTTATACGGAAATATATCTTATCAAGTACATAAGGAGACTGAGGGTATTATTGAAGAAATAAAATCGAGTATTGCAAAAAAAGTTACTCCATCGGCAAATCTTGAAAATATAGATATTACCTTAAATCCTTATCTAGCAACACTTCCATTTGTAAAAAAAGGATTTTCGCTTTCTCAAATGTCCTTTGATTTAAAAATATCAGAACGAATTTTGTCAAATTATTTTAATAAGGAATTATCCAAAACATTTGGTGAGTGGAAAAATGACCAGCGTATCAACTATGTATGTCAAATTTTAGATGAAGGCAAAGCAAAAGATATAACTATTGAGGCCATTTCAATTAACGCTGGTTTTGTATCAAGATCAAAATTTATAGATGCATTCAAAGAAAGAAAAGGCGTAACTCCTTCGGCTTATATCAAAGGGCTTGCTGAAAATGCATAATTAAAAAGGCCACCTAAATATAGATGGCCTTTACTTGTAATGGTCGTATTAAATTTAGCGAGGCATTAATCCAAGCTGTCTAAAAAATTCCAAGTTATCAAAGAAGTCAATTTCTTCTGTAATTTTACCATCCACAATTGTTGCAATCGTACAACCAATCACATCTACTTTTTTACCTGTAGCTGGGATACCAAAAAAGTCGCCAGTGTGTACACCTTTAAACTGCCAATATTTTGTTACTTTATTTCCTTGCCCAAAAATATCTTTAATAATAAATTCTCTTTCTGTAAAACCGGTCACATAGTTTGCATAATATGCTTTAGCATTTGCCGCACCTTTAACTTCAGGTACAGTATGCAAAACCACATCAGTACTGTAAGCAGTATCTAATATATTTACTCTTCCTTCAACAATTGCCACATCCCATACATGGCCATAAAATTTAACATTGTCATTTACTAATTGTTCTTTTTTCGCACTTTCGTTATTACAAGAAATAAGTGAAGCCGTTACTAGAAGTCCAAAGATTAATTTTTTCATATTATATATATTTTTTCAAAAATACAGCCTAATGCTACATGTCATTTAATCCATCCTATTCAAATATGTTCCACTAAACAAAAAAGGGAACAAAAACTTACCCATCTATCCCTAATTCTTTATTAAATGGCTCCATTTTTCAATACTAACCCAATTTTCGTTAAATTTATTTCATGTAATTAATAGTTACGCAATCCGCCATTTTCTATTTCTATATGTATTAATAGCAAATAACTTTAAATGAGACATCTATGAAACAACTTAGCATTACATTTATTACTTTACTAATTGCACAGTTGGCTTTTTCACAGCAAAAACCGAATGTAATTTATATTTATGCAGATGATTTAGGCTACGGGGATGTGAGTTATAATGGGGCTACAAAATTACATACCCCCCATATTGATCAATTGGCGAATCAAGGTATTGTTTTTAGTAATGGCCACACGACTTCGGCTACCTGCACCCCTTCACGTTATGCATTAATGACTGGAAGATATCCATGGCGTCAGGAAGGGACTGGAATATTACCTGGAGATGCTGCCTTAATTATTCCGGCAAATAAAATAACATTACCGTTGGTTTTTCAGAAAGCAGGGTATCAAACAGGCATTGTTGGGAAATGGCATTTAGGATTAGGTGAATCTGTTCAAAAAAATTGGAATGAAATTATAAAACCGGGCCCCAATGAAGTAGGATTTAATTTTTCGTTTATTTTTCCAGCAACTGCTGATCGGGTACCTACCGTTTTTATTGAAAATGGCAATGTAGTTGGTTTAGATTTAAATGATCCAATTAAAGTTAGCTATAAAGAAAAGTTGGGGGATGATCCTACAGGAAAGGAACATCCTGAATTATTAAAAATGTATACGGATCCAATTCAAGGGCATGATCAAACCATTGTAAATAATATAGGTCGTATAGGTTATATGACTGGCGGAAAAACGGCTCGGTGGACTGATGAAGAACTTACATTTACTTTTTTAGAAAAGGCAAAACAATTTATGGAAGGAAATAAGAATAAACCCTTCTTCTTATATTATGCCTCTACTGAGCCACATGTTCCAAGAATGCCAGCGACTATGTTTAAAGGTAAGAGTGGACTAGGTTTTAGGGGGGATGCCATTTTACAATTGGATTGGATGGTAGGCGAAATTGTAAGTAAACTAAAAGCATTAGGTATTGAGAAAAATACCATGATCATTTTTTCAAGTGACAATGGGCCTGTATTAAATGACGGGTATTTAGATGGTTCCATAACTGAGTTAAATGGCCATAAGCCGTTGGGTCCTTTACGCGGTGGGAAATCTAGTATTTTTGAGGGCGGGAATAGAGTACCATTTATTGTAAGTTGGCCAGGAACAATATCGCATCAAGTTTCACCAGCATTGGTGAGTCAGATAGATTTACTAGCCTCCTTTGCGAGCTATTTTAAATTTAAAATCCCAAAGGGTGATGCAATGGATAGTGAAAATCACATGAATGCATTATTAGGTAAAACAAAACAAGGGCGTAACACATATATTGAACATGCGGGAACTTTAGCTATCGTAAGTGGTGACTGGAAGTATATTGCTCCTGCTAAAGGCAATGCGATGACTTATGCCACAAATATTGAAACAGGCAATGCAACTATTCCACAGTTGTATAATTTAAAAAATGACATTGGCGAAAAAAATAATTTGGCAAACCAATTTCCCGAAAAAGCAGCAGCTTTGGATTTATTGTTAAAGCAAATAAAAGAAAAAAATAATTAAGCCGCGCAGGCTTTAATTGATTAATATTAACATACGTATTATCCATAAATAAATTAAAATGAAAAAAGTATTTCTGACGATTTTAAACATTTGTTTAGTTGTTTTTATAGTTAACGCGCAGGACGTTGTAAAAAAAGCAAACAATTTTATTGATTTATTAAGTACCGAACAAAAAACAGGCACCTTATTCCCCTTTGACAATGAAGAGCGTTATAATTTTCATTTTGTCCCATTCGTAAGAAAAGGTATTACATTCAATGAAATGAATGCGCAGCAAACTGAGGCAGGGCTTGCATTATTACGTGCTTGTTTAAGCGAGACGGCTTACAAAAAAGCAACTGATATTGTTGCGATGGAAGTGGTTTTAAAAGAAATTGAAAACAGAAAACCAGAAGACAACTATCGTGATCCAGGAAATTATCATTTTTCAATTTTCGGTATCCCATCTAGTAAAACTATTTGGGGATGGCGCTTTGAAGGGCATCACATTTCTTACAATTTTTCTTTTGATAAAAAAATGATTGTATCTGGCACACCTGGATTCATGGGATCTAATCCTGCAGTCGTACTCACAGGATCCAAAAAAGGGAAAGAAATTTTAAAAGAAGAAACCGAAGAAGGATTTCAAGTACTTAATTCATTAGATCCACAGCAATTAAAAAAAGCAATTATTGATACTATAGCTTATAAAGACATATTAACTTTTGATAAAAGAAATGCAGAAATTAATTCAAAGCTTGGGCTTAAGTATACAGAATTAAATGAAAATCAACAAGCATTGCTTTTGAAATTAATTAAAGTGTATGTGAATAGGTATACCCATTTATTTGCTGAAAGTATGCTGAAGGATATACAAGCTGCCGGATTAGATAATATTTTATTTGCATGGGCGGGTACGACCATCAATAAGGTAGGCAGTCCTACCTATTATCGTGTTCAAGGGCCTAGTTTTATTATTGAATATGACAATACGCAAAACAATGCAAATCATATTCACTCTGTTATCAGAGATTTAAAAAATGATTTTGGAGGGGATGCCTTATTAAATCATTATAAGCAGGATCACGCAAACAAATAAAAAGAATAATATTCTAATTGATCATTATGGAAAGAAGAAAATTTATTCAAAATTCCGGACTCTTAGCAGCAGGTATTTATCATACTCCGCTAAAAGCCATTGCAGGCCCATTTGTGCAATCTCCCTTGTTACATAATATACCTATTGATAAAAAATTAAATGGGGAGTGGATAAAGTCCTTATATCAAAGGGGATTTGTGACGACGTATAAAAAAACGAAAAATGAATTACAATATATTGGCATGCCAATCGGTGGTATCTTTACTGGTACTGTTTACTTAGGCGGTGATGGAAGGCTTTGGTTATGGGATATTTTTAATGAAAATCAAAATGGGATTGATCCCAAGACCATTGAATGGGAATCAGATTTACATGTTGGTAAAAAAGTACGTCCGCAAGATGGATCAGCGTATGTTCAACCTGCAAAAAATATCAGACCGCTTGAACAAGGCTTTGCTTTTAAAATTGTTTCTGGAAATACAATCATAAAAAAATTAGAAGCAGCCGATTGGGATGAGATTTTATTTGAAGCTACCTATCCAATGGCAAAGCTGCATTATATTGATCATAGTTTAGGCTTGGATATTACTGCAGATATTTTTTCTCCTTTTATTCCGTTGGATGAAAAAAATTCTGGACTACCCTGTACGATTTATTCTTTTTCAATAAAAAATAAAACAAAGAATGACATCAAAGTTTCCATATTGGGTTGGTTAGAAAATAAAGTATCGCCAAAATCAAAAAAAGAAACCGATATAAGATTAAATACTGCTGAGAAAAATAATGGCTCCGCAATTTTAAATAGTGGTATTAAATTGAATGGCACAGAAAATCAGGATAAGAAAGCAGATTATGGTACGATGGCTATTGGCGCGATTAACAGCAAGTGCATTGTCAATACCTCATTTTCATTACCACTAACTGCTTCCTCGTTTTCGGAAGAAATTTTATTACCTACAGAAAAATCAGTATCAGCAGGCCCATTAATGAATTCAGTTTGCACAAATCATGTTATTAAAAGCGGTCAAACTATTAAATCAAACTATATACTAGCATGGCATTTTGCTAATTTAACTTTAAATCCAGTCATTCAGGGTAAAGGACGTTTTTATAACCAACAATTTAAAAATGCAGTTGAAGTAGTGAAATATGTTGCTACTCATTTTTCAGATCTTTCAACACAAACTGCATTGTGGCGACAAACATGGTATGATTCAACATTACCATGGTGGTTTTTAGAACGTACCTTTTTAAATATATCAACATTAGCAACCACCACAGCCCATCGTTTTGAGTCAGGCAGATTTTATGCTTGGGAAGGGGTAGGTTGTTGTGAAGGAACCTGTACACATGTGTGGCAATATGCACAAGCCATGGGCCGCATTTTTCCTGCAATTGAAAGAGATACAAGAGAACGTGTTGATTTAGGTTTGTCATTGAAACCAGATGGAATGATGTTGTATCGTGGCGAAGTAGTGAAAACACCAGCAATTGATGGGCAGGCAGGTACTATATTAAGGATATATAGAGAGTATAAAATGTCACCTGATAAAACATTTTTGAAAAATAACTGGGATAAAATAAAGTTAGCAACTACTTGGATTTTAAATCAGGATAAAAATGGGGATGGGATGGAAGATACACCCATTGAAAATACATTAGATGCTGTATGGGATGGTGAAATAGCTTGGTTGGTAGGCATATGTATTGCGGCAGTAAAAGCAAGTGAACAAATGGCCATAGCAATGGGCGATGCTGGATTTGCAAAAATTTGTGGGACTTATGTAAGCAATGGAACTAAAAATATGGAAGCGCAACTTTTCAATGGCGAATATTTCATTCATAAACCAGATGAAATTAAAGGAAGAGAAAAATTAGGATCCTACAATACCTGTCATATTGATCAGGTGTATGGACAAAGTTGGGCACACCAGGTGGGTTTAGGCAGAATCATTGACAAAGAAAAAACCATTTCAGCGCTTAAGGCATTATGGAAATATAATTTTACCCCTGATGTTGGACCTTATATTAAGGAGCGTCGAGGTTGGCGTCCATATGCACTTGCTGGTGATGGCGGTATGGTGATGAATACCAATCCAAGTAATGAAGCAAAGCCATATGGTGAAAAAACGACATGGCAGTTAGGTTACTTTCATGAATGTATGAGTGGCTTTGAACATCAAGTAGCTTCGCATATGATGGCAGAAGGCATGACAGATGAAGCACTTATATTAACTCGAATGATTCATGACCGATATTATGCAGGGAAACGAAATCCATTCAATGAAATAGAATGTAGCGATCATTATGCGCGCGCAATGGCGAGTTATGGTACATTTATTTCCGCATGTGGCTTTGATTACGATGGCCCGAATGGTTATATAAAATTTGCACCAAAATTAAATATAGATAAATGTAAAGTTCCTTTTACATCAGCAACTGCTTGGGGCTCCTATGAACAACTACAAAGTGAAAAAAACTTTTCGGCAATATTAAAAGTTAAATACGGCAATTTGTTTTTAAATAAAATTACCCTTGACGCCAAAGCGCCTGTTACTGCAGCTAAGATTTATATTGGAACCAAGTTGGTAAAGGCAAAAATGATTAAAGAAGGCCAAACCTTTGCTTTTCATTTTGAAAATAAAGTTGAATTAAAGAAAGGCCAGGAACTAAAAGTTAACCTCAGCTAAAATGCAAGTTGAAAAAAATAAAGTTGTAGGCATACATTATACTATTTCGGTGGATGAGGAAGGCGAGGTATTTTCAAACCTCGATTTTGAACCTGAAGAATATGTACATGGTGCTATTGCTATTTTTCCAATGGTCGCAAAGGCACTTGAAGGCCACAAAGTAAAGGATGAAGTAGAAATTACTTTACTTCCACAGCATGCTTACGGCGCAATGAATGATAAATTAATTAAAACATACCCCAACGCTTTATTTGAAACTATTGATGATATTGAAATTGGCAGTTTTATTCAAATTCCCGATGGCACTGAAGCAAAATTATTGCAAAAAAACAAGGACACTATCTTGGTAGATGCTAATCATCCATTCGCTGGAGCGACCTTACATTATAAAATAAAAATTGCGTCTATTCGCCAAGCCACTGAACTTGAAATTCAAAGAGGACTTACGGAAACCCTTATAAAATCATGTGATGGATCTCCTAATTGTTGCTAAATTTAAATTATGAAAAACAAACTGCATTTATTGGTTTTAGTTTTTGTTATGAACGCATTCGTTACAAAAACTTTCGCACAGGAATTATACAAAGCACCCTCAAATCAAATTAAAACTATTTGGGTAAGTCCTGAAAATCCAACTGGCGCCAAAGGCAGTGCAGGTAAAACGAACAAGGGCGCTAAGGGCCGTGCATTTATTACTTTAGAAGCTGGTGAAAAGATTAATTTATTAGATGCTACTGGTGCTGGTATTGTGAGACGCATGTGGTTAAGCGGCACCATACCAAGATCAGCTGATCAAATGCAACATGTTCGTATTGAAATGTATTGGGATGGAAGTAAAACGCCCGCAGTCTCAGCACCTATTGGTGATTTTTTTGGTTTAGGGCTGGGTAAATCAAAAGCCTACAAAAATGCATTATTCTCAAATCCAGAAGGGCGCTCTTTTAATTTTATAATACCAATGCCATTTAGAACAGCAGCAAAAATTGTTTTAATTAACGAGTCAAGCTCACATGCACTCATATGGTATGATATAAATTATACTTCAGAAAAAGTACCTGATGATGCAATGTACTTTCATGCTTACTGGCATCATGTAGCAAAAACAACACTGGGCATGGATTTTGAAATTTTGCCTACGGTCAATGGTAAAGGACGATTTATTGGAACTAATATTTCCGTGGTTAGTGACAGCATGTTACGAGACACTTGGTTTGGTGAAGGGGAAGTGAAAGTGTATCTAGATGGCGATAATAAATTACCATCACTCTCAGGCACCGGAACGGAAGATTATATTGGAACAGGATGGGGACAGGGGGAGTATCAAGACCAATTTCAAGGCTCCTTAATTTCAGATGATAAAAAAGGAGAGTATTGTTTTTACAGATATCATGTACCGGACCCTATTTATTTTCAAAGTGAATGCAAAGTGACCATTCAGCAAA